>JAZSPR010000082.1:0-20174 GCA_045537555.1 Acutalibacteraceae bacterium
GAGCATCGAATTCACCGTCGGGAAGCATATTGAACATGATGCCTGCCTTCTTGATCATTCTTGCAAGTTCACGTACTGTAACAACTGCATCGATATCTGCAAGACCTTCTACTGCAGTGTGGTCCATTCTTTCAGCCTCAAACTTCTTAGCTGTACAGGGCATTACGCTGACAACAAAGATGTTCTTGGGGTCGATTCCCTCTTTCTGTGCATAGTATGTCTTTGCAACAGAACCGAACATACCCTGAGGTGACTTACATGATGAAAGGTTGGGAATCATTTCGGGATAGTAATGTTCGCAGTACTTGATCCATCCGGGTGAGCAGGATGTGATAAGAGGAAGATTTTCCTTCTTTGTATATCTGCCGAGGAACTCTGTTGCTTCTTCCATGATTGTAAGGTCAGCAGCAAAGTTTGTGTCAAATACCTTGTCAACACCGAGAGCACGGATAGCTGAAACCATCTTGCCTGTTACAACAGTACCGATGGGGTAACCGAACTCTTCACCGAGACCGACTCTTACTGCGGGAGCAGTCTGAACAAGAACAACCTTTTCGGGATCGTTGATTGCATCGAATACCTTCTGTGTATCATCTCTTTCTGCAAGAGCACCTGTGGGACAAGCTGTGATACACTGGCCGCAGGAGATACAAGCAACATCGCCGAGATCGTAATCAAATGCACAACCGATGCTTGTGTCGAAGCCTCTGTTGTTTGCGCCGATAACTGCAACGCCCTGATTCTTTTCACAGACTGCTGAACAACGACGGCAAAGGATACACTTTTCGTTATCACGTGTCATATGAGCTGCAGACTTATCAATGTCATATTTATTTGTAACACCTGCAAAAGCAGTTTCATCTTCAATGCCGTAATCAGCACAGAGCTTCTGAAGTTCGCAGTTGCCGCTTCTTACACATGAAAGACATTCTTTCTTATGGTCTGAAAGGATAAGCTTGAGAGTTGTCTTTCTTGCTTCAATAACTTTGGGAGTATTTGTGAAAATCTCCATACCCTCGTTAACGGGGAATACACAAGCTGCAACAAGGCTTCTTGCGCCCTTTACCTCAACAACACAGATACGGCATGCACCGATTGCGTTGATTTCCTTGAGGTAGCAGAGTGTGGGAATATTTATACCTGCAATTCGTGCAGCTTCGAGAATTGTGCTGCCGGCAGGAACGGTATATTCTTTACCGTTGATTTTTACATTAACATCAGCCATTTTATCCGTTCCTCCTTATTTCTTTACGATTGCGCCGAACTTACATTTTTCGATACAAGCTCCGCACTTGATACACTTAGCAGGATCAATAACATGAGGATTCTTGACAGAACCTGAGATTGCACCGACGGGACATACTCTTGAACATGCTGTACAACCCTTACACTTATCTTCGATGATGCTGATTGTAAGAAGGTTCTTACAAACGCCTGCGGGACATCTCTTGTCAACTACGTGAGCAATGTATTCGTCCTTGAATCTCTGATATGTTGAAAGAACGGGGTTGGGAGCTGTCTGACCGAGACCACAGAGTGAGTTCTCTTTGATGTAATGGCAGAGTTTTTCCATTTCGTCAAGGTCTTCGAGAGTGCCGTTGCCGTTTGTGATCTTTTCAAGAATTTCGTAAAGTCTCTTTGTACCGATACGGCAGGGAGTACACTTACCGCATGATTCATCAACTGTGAATTCAAGGAAGAACTTAGCGATATCAACCATACAGTCTGTTTCGTCCATAACGATAAGACCGCCTGAACCCATCATTGCACCCTGTGCAACAAGGTTGTCGTAGTCGATTTCAATGTCAAGCATTGAAGCAGGGATACAACCGCCTGAGGGGCCGCCTGTCTGAGCTGCCTTGAACTTCTTGCCGCCCGGAACGCCGCCGCCGATAACTTCAACGATTTCACGGAGAGTTGTACCCATGGGAACTTCAACAAGACCTGTGTTTGTGATCTTACCGCCGAGAGCGAATACCTTTGTACCCTTTGATTTTTCTGTACCCATTGTGTTGAAGAATTCAGCACCCTTGAGGATAATCTGGGGAACGTTAGCAAAAGTTTCAACGTTGTTTTCTGTTGTGGGTTTGCCGAAAAGTCCCTTTACTGCGGGATAGGGAGGACGGGGACGAGGCTCACCACGGTTGCCTTCAATTGATGTCATAAGAGCAGTTTCTTCACCGCATACGAATGCACCGGCACCAAGACGGATGAAGAGATCGAAGTCCAAGCCTGAACCGAAGATGTCCTTACCGAGAAGGCCGTACTCTCTTGCATCGTCAATAGCCTTCTGAAGACGGGCAACAGCGATGGGGTATTCAGCACGAACATAAACATAACCTTCTGATGCGCCTGTTGCGTAGCCACAGATTGCCATAGCTTCAACAAGACAATGGGGGTCGCCTTCAAGAACCGAACGGTCCATGAATGCACCGGGGTCACCTTCGTCAGCGTTACATACTACATATTTCTGGCCCTTGGGCTGTGCTGCTGTGAAGCTCCACTTGAGACCTGTGGGGAATCCGCCGCCGCCTCTGCCGCGAAGACCTGAATCTTTGATTGTCTGGATAACATCTTCGGGAGTCATCTCTGTAAGAGCCTTACCGAGAGCTGCATAACCATCCATAGCAATGTACTCTTCAATGCTTTCGGGGTTGATAACACCGCAGTTACGAAGAGCAACACGCTTCTGTGACTTATAGAATGTTGTATCGTTAAGTGAAACGTGCATTGCTTCTTCCTTAACGCTTTCATCAACATCTGAGTAAACAAGACGGTCTACTGTTCTGCCCTTGAGAAGATGCTCGGTAACGATTTCTGCAACGTCATCCTTCTGAACTCTTGAGTAGAATGTGCCGTCGGGATATACGATAACAACAGGACCTAATGCACAAAGACCGAAACAGCCTGTCTGAACAACTTTAACTTCTTCTGAAAGACCGTTTTCTGCAAGACGGTTTTCGAATTCTTCGATAAGTGTCTTACTGCCCGATGATGTACAGCCTGTACCGCCGCATATCAGAATCTGGGAACGAATCATATTTTTTACCTCCAACTTGTATTAACAATGAAAATATTATACGTTTGAAATAGTATATTCGTCGATAACCTTACCGCCCTTGAGGTGCTTTTCAACAACTTCCTTTGCCTTTTCGGGAGTCATCTTGACGTATGTTATCTTTTCTTTGCCTGCTTCATAAACTTCAACAACGGGTTCATACTGACAGATGCCGATACAGCCTGTCTGTGTAACCATAACGTTGCCTGCAAGGCCCTGTGCGCCAACCTCCTCAACGAATGCGTTAAGAACGGGTCTTGCGCCTGCTGCGATACCGCAAGTAGCCATACCTACAACTACTCTTGTTTCGCTGCTGCCTTCACGAAGGACAACTTTGTTCTGCATCTTTTCTTTGATTGCAGCAAGTTCAGCCAATGATTTCATACTCTATCTTATCCTTTCATATAAATTACTTATTTTAATGCATAAATGCATTTTTAACAATTCGCAATTCGCAATTAGAAATTCGCAATTTCGGAACACCTGACGGTGTTAATTTTATATTGGGTAAGGGCGAAGCCCTTCCGAAATTGAGCATTGCGCATTTATAATTGAGAATTTTTATGAAGCATATGCTTCTTCCATGTATCCCTTTATCCAGAGGATTACCTCAAGATTATCGAGAGGGACATCGCCGAGGACTTCTTTAAGCTCCTGAGTGTCAAGTGACACTTCATTGTCAGGGCTTGTGTGACTGAATATCCACCTTATATCGGGACTGCCCTGAATAAGCGTTGTGATACTCGAAACAATGTCACCGAGGGGGGTAAAGTCGATACTGTTTTTAAAGAAAACAGCCGTTGTCACCGTGCCGTGATCTTCGGGATAATCACTTTCGTGTTTTGATTCAATACTGAAGCTGCCTCCCGTCTGTTCGGCTGCAAGCTTCAGAAACGGTATTCCCATTCCGACCTTTCTTGTTGTTCTTGTCGTACTGAACGGGTCCGTTACGGTTCTGAGAAAATCGGGCTTCATTCCGCAGCCGTTATCACTTATTTTTATTGTGAAAGTATCATCGGTTTCGGTCAGGGTGACATAGACCGTGTCCGCACCTGCTTTTACGGAATTTTTGGCTATATCAAGAATATTCAGAGAAAGTTCTTTCATAGCTTAACCTCGTAATATCTCAAAAAGTTTCTTTCTGACGAGAGCACTGCTGTAAGGCTCATCATCTATTTCAAAATATTCCTTTTTCTCTTTTATATCCCACAGGTAGTGAGCATCAGAAGACACAACCTTGAGGGTTTTTCTGAGATTGGGATATTTTTCGTTATATTCTTCAATGTTTTCACCCGAATGGAACTCTGCAGTTTTAAACTCCATATAGTCATAATCGGGGAAAGTGCCCAGCATTGCAATTATTCCGTTTGCATCCCTGTCCACGTGAGCGGGATAACAGATTCCGCCGTGTCCGGTCACTATTTCATACACGGTATCAATCATAATATCCGTTGCGTTTGAGAGAAGATATTCTTCCTCACCGATTACTTCGTCATTTTCATTCATAATCTGCTGAAAGCCGAAGATATCGGTACGGTTGGGAATAAGCATTCTGTGGCTTTGAATGAATTCATCAAAAGACATTGCCGTTTCAAGCTCCTCGAACAGACAGACAACGTGAATGTCTTCGGCAGTTGTCAGCTCCATACCTGCAACGGGGATTATACCGTTTTTCTTTGCCGCTTTGAAAAAAGCAGGGCAGTTTTTGCAGGTGTTGTGGTCTGTCAACGCCATAATGTTCAGCCCGTTGAGAACTCCCATTCCGGCAATATTGTTGGGTGTCATATCGTCGTCACCGCATGGTGAAAGACAGGAATGAATATGAAGGTCGTAGTAATACTTGTTCATATCTGTTCAGACACCTTCACAGCTGTTTCGTATGAGGGCAAGACGGAAGAAAGAATGTTTACTTCTTTCTGTTTTGCAGTTTCGATGATGTCACCGTCAACCGTGACACCCTCTGAAAGAATGATGCAGGAAACATCAGCAAGGGAAGCAACTGCAATGATGTTGATGTTGGACATAATTGTTATCCATGCATCGTCACCCTTTGCTCTGCCCATGACCCAGCTGAGCAGGTCACCGATGTAGCAACCCGTGACTTCCCTGTCACCGTCGGGAACAACAACAGGCTCAAAATTGCATTTTTCGGAAAGTTCTGAAACTGTCATATAATCACCGCTTTTTTAATTCGCAATTCTAAATTCGCAATTCGCAATTATCGGAACACCTTACGGTGTTAATTTTTATAAGAACCTGACTAAGTCAGAACCTTGTTGATAGCTTTACTTATAATAATGAATAAGGGCGAAGCCCTTCCGAAATTGAGCATTGCGCATTTCCAATTGCAAATTTATTTATGCATTATCTTACACGCTGTCACATCACTGATATTGCCTCTTACTATATCCTCCGCAAATGCCTTACATGTGGGGGAACCGCACGCACCGCAGTCAATTCCGGGAAGACTTTCTCTGATTTCCTGAATCTGAGCCATCATACGCATCGACTCGCTGAAACTCTTGCTGAGTCTTGTAACGGGTGTATATTCGGGCAGTTCATAAGAGAGAATATTATCAGGAATAACCTTTGTACCCTTGGGAAGTCTGTTGACAGATACGGGAAGATATCTTCTTACCGAGTGAAGACGTGTTCTTGCTATGAAAGGATTTTCTATAGTCATAACACCGCCGACACAACCGCCCGTACAGGCATTCAGCTCCACAAATTCAAGCTGAGGGATATTGCCGTTTTCTATGGCATCAAGCACCTTATTTACATTTTCGATGCCGTCAGCCGCAAGATAATTATCATTGAGTATTGCCGAGGATTCACCGCCGCTGGATGCCCAGCCAACACCTATCATACCGGTCTCTGATGCAATATCGGGAGATTTATCCTTTTTCATTGCTGCGATAAGTTTGAAGTAAACATCTTTAAGAGAAATAACAACATCAATTTCACTTTTGTAATCGCCGAAGCCGTTTCTGATATAGCTTACCTTACCGGGGCAGGGAGAAATAAAGAAAAGTCCGATATCCGAATCTTTAAATTCGGGATGTTCTTCCTTTGCTTTCTGTCTTGCCATTTTTGCGGCAATTTCAAGGGGAGGAAGAATGGGTATGAGGTTATCCCTTAAATAGGGATACCTGAGTGAAATAAGCCTTACAACAACGGGGCAAGCCGAGCTGATAACAGGTTTTTTTATTCCCTCGGTTTTAAGATAAAGACGTGTATACTCCGTTACATATTCAGCGGCCTTTGCAACCTCAAAAACATCGTCAAAACCGATGTCGAGAAGCCCCTGAAGAACGGTATCCACATCCTCGAGATTGTCAAACTGACCGTAAAGAGAGGGGGCGGGAAGAGCAATTTTCCATTTATAGCCCTGATAATGTTCAAACTTTGAGCACATCGCTTTCTTTGCGTTATTCGGACAAACTCTGATACATTCACCGCAGTCGATACATCTGTCTTCATTGATGACAGCACGACCGTCGCGGATTCTGATAGCTTCTGTGGGACAATGACGCAGACAGGTTGTACAGCCTGTGCATTTCATCACATCAAGCTCAACCGAATGCTTATACATCTTTATCCCACCTCAAAATTCGCAATTCGCAATTGGAAATTCGCAATTTCGGAACTGCGTTGCATTTTATATTATTAGTTATAGTCGTTTTTCTGAGTTTTTGATATTGCTGTCAAAATTCTTATCAACTCTTTGCAATCACCGTAAATACTCACAAATGCTGCTCTGTTGATATATCCTGTTTCATAAAGCAATTCTAACCAGTATTCCGTCTCGCTCGCTTCTTTTAATGCAATATTTATCTTTGAATAAAAATCCGCCCTGCTCTGACCACAAATTGCTTCTTTAACATTCGCTCCAATACTCGTTCCGCTTTTCTTAACCTGTTCTGACAAAACAAATTCTTTTTTGCTTCTCAGATATTCGGATAATTTTATAATTCTGATAGCAAAAGCCTTGCTTTTATCAACAATTACATTATTGCTTTTCACAAAAATCACCCTTTATAATCAAAAGGCGAAGCCTTTTCCGAAATTGCACATTGCGAATTGAGAATTGCGAATTAGCAAACACAAAAACTAAATGCTTTTTATAATTAAAGATTTACTACCATCTTTATAGTAGTTCCTTCGCCGACAACGGAGTCAATTGTCATTTCGTCCGTGTATCGTTTCATATTCGGAAGACCCATTCCTGCGCCGAAGCCCAGTGAACGGACCGAATCGGTTGCTGTTGAGTATCCTTCCTGCATAGCAAGGTTAACGTCTGCAATACCGGGTCCTTTATCCGCAAGGATAATTTCAATCTTATCCTCACTCACGATAACATCGGCTTCGCCGCCGCCTGCGTGAATGACCATATTGATTTCACCCTCATACATTGCAATTGAAACCTGTCTTATGATTTCAGGGGGAATACCGAGTCGTCTGAGATTCTTTTTTACCTGAACCGATGCCTGACCTGCAGATGTAAAATCTTCACCGTCAACATCAAAATGAAACGTCAATGATTCACTCATGATTTCCTGCCGTTTCCGACAAGCCCGTTCATATAAAGCTTTCCGCAAGCCTCGTAAAGGCGCATGTCTGTTGCAAGGATTGCCATACCGCTGTCTGCGGCAAGATCAATCATTTCCTGAGTGGGTTTTTTGCCTCTTACAAAAACAAGGCAAACCATATCCATCATTTCTGCAGTTCTGATTACCTGTGAATTTACAAGACCTGTAAGAAGTACAGCCTGATCTTTCACGTAAGCCAGAACATCGCTCATCATATCGCTTCCGCATGCCGAATGGACATCAACATCAAGGCTGTCCTCACCGCAGAGCACCTGAGCTTCAAGCAGTTCTTTAATAGTTCCTATAGTCATAAGACCTTATCCTCTCAACGACTGTATATAATGTAATATAAATTATTCGTACTTTGCAAGGATGCCGGGGATATCGTCTGCAACAAGTCTGCCGTAAACGTCTTCATTAACTGTAAGAACGGGAGCAAGACCGCAAGCACCGATACAACGGCATGCTTCGAGTGAATATTTTCCGTCTTCTGTGCATTCGCCTGCTGCAATGCCGAGGCATTCTTCGAGCTTATCAATAAGCTGCTGAGCACCCTTAACGTAGCAAGCTGTACCTAAGCATACAGAGATATTGTACTTGCCCTTGGGTGAAAGTGAGAACTGAGCATAGAATGTTGCTACGCCGTAAACCTTTTCAAGGGGTACTTCCATACCTTCAGCAATCATAACCTGAACTTCTCTGGGAAGGTAACCGTAAATACCCTGAGCTTCCTGCATTACTGCCATAAGGTTGCTCTTGTCACCTGCATATTTTGCGATAACTTCCTTGAGCTGTGCTTCCTGTTCGGGAGTCCCTGTAAAAGGCATTGTGCTGATTTTCTTTTTCATTGAAATTTATCCTCCAATCAACTATACCGGAATGATTATCCATCCGATCAGATTTTTTTACATGTGAAGTCATTATAACATATAATTTTAAATAAATCTATACTTTTTACGCATTTTTACGCGAAAAATGATAAAATTTTAACAAGCAAATTTTTGCACAAATTGGTTGATTTATCTAAAGAGGAAAATAAAGAGAAAAATCAGAGTTTGTCGAGGTCCCCTCGACAAATTAATGAGTAATTAGTAATGATTAATGAGTAATGGTGGAAAGGGCTATGCCCTTTAAATCCCATTATAGAGCGAAGCGGAATATAAGTCGCTTGCGACTTCCGACATTACTCATTACTCACTACTCATTATTCATTTTTGTCGGGCAGGAGCCCGACAAATTATTGTTTATTCTTGATTTAATCTGTTTTTTATGTTAATATCATTTTATTAATAAACAAAGCAGGTGTTAAAATGAAAATACCATCATATCACAAAAGTCTGGATGTTCTGCACTTCGGAACTCTGAAGCCCAGAGCATATTTCATTCCTTACGAAAGTCTTGAAGATGCACTTTCGGGCGACAGAGAAAAAAGTGCATATTTCTCTTCACTCTGCGGTGAGTGGAATTATAAATTCTATGAAAGTTTTGAAGATATCGACTGCGAATTTTGGGCAGACGGATTTGACTATGCGTCACTTCCCGAGGTCGAAGTTCCCGGCAATGTTCAGTTATATAAAGATGTTCCTCACGACAAACCTCTTTATTCAAATCTCTATTATCCGTTCCCCACAGACCCTCCCCATGTTCCCGACGAAAATCCCTGTTCCGTTTTCATAAAGGAGTTCTTTGTAAACGACGAAATGGTTGACAGGGACAATATTCTCACTTTTGAGGGTGTTGCATCCTGCTTCTATCTGTGGATAAACGGTCAGTTTGTGGGTTACAGCCAGATAAGCCACGCCACAAGCGAATTTGACATAACAAAATTCGTTCACAAGGGTGTAAATAAAATTGCAGTTCTTGTTGTAAAATGGTGTGACGGTTCATACCTTGAAGATCAGGATTTTTACCGTCTTTCAGGTATTTTCAGAGAGGTCTATATTCTTTCAAGAAGCAAAATCCGTCTTGAAGATGTCTATGTAAAACAGAATTTCAACGACGATTACTCAGTTGCAACTCTTGATATCGAATGCACACTGAATGCAAAAGCTGACATAAGCTACGGTCTTATTTCTCCTGCAGGATATGTCATCAACAACGGTGACAGCGCAAAAAATCACTTTGAAATAAAAATCGATGAGCCTATGATGTGGAACGATGAAAAGCCCCACATTTACACTCTTTTCCTGACGGTTGAGGACGAAATCATCCCCCTTCCCATTGCACTCTGCAAAAAGGAAATAAAGGACAAAAAACTCCTTATAAACGGCAAGGCTGCGAAACTCCGTGGTATCAACCGTCACGATTCAACAGAAAACGGTTATGTTGTGACAGTTGACGATATGAAAAAAGACCTTCTCATGATGAAAATGGCAAATGTCAACTGTATCAGAACATCTCACTACCCCAACGACCCCCGTTTTGTTGAGCTGGCTCAGGCACTCGGCTTCTATCTTGTCAATGAAGCCGACATCGAAACTCACGGCATGGGCTGGAACACAGACGAGGACTGGGACTGGTTCCGTTGGTCAATGCTTTCAACCGTTGATGAATGGGAAGAGGCATATGTTGACAGAGCAGAGCATCTCTTTGAGAGAGACAAAAATCAGGGCTGTGTTGTTATGTGGTCTCTGGGCAACGAAAGCGGCTGCGGTAAGAATCACAGAGCGATGAGAAACTACATCAAATCCCGTGACAACAATGCAATCGTGCACTACGAAAATGCACATCTTGAATTCAAGGCAGTTCCCGAGGGCGAAAATTTCTCTGATATTTCCGATGTTGAAAGCCGTATGTATTCAGGCTATAACTACACCGAGGGTTATCTCAATGATGAAAATTATAATAAGCCTTTCTACTGGTGTGAATATGTTGATTGTATGACAACAGGAGATATTCACGAATACTGGAAACTGGTTGATAAATACGAAAATCATTGCGGCGGTTGCATCTGGGAATGGGCAGACCACACAGTAAGAATTGATGACGAAAACGGCAATCCCCGTTATTATTACGGCGGTGACTTCGGCGAATACCCCCACAACAGCATCTGCTGTATTGACGGTATGGTTTTCCCCGACAGAACGCCCCGTCCCGGCTACTACGATATGAAAAAGGCATATGAGCCATTCAGATGTGACTACAAGGACGGCAACCTCACAATAAAGAATGTACGTTATTTCACTCCCCTTTCAGACCTTTATGCAGACTGGAAGGTTGAAAGCAACGGCATCACAATCGTTTCGGGCAGAATCGAATCCCTTGACATTGCACCTCAGGACAAGAAGGAATTCCGTCTTACGGGCATTGATGAATTCAATTACACGGGCGATACATTCCTGACTGTTATCGTAAGACAGAAGAATGATACTCTCTGGGCAGAATCGGGCTATGAAGTCGGCTTTGCGCAGTTTGAAATCGAAAGTGCGAAGGCTGAAACAGAAAGAGAATCCAAACTTCTCGTCTGTGAAGAGGGTGACAGATTCGTTAAAATCACAAACGGTGAAAATGAATACACCTTCGACAAAGCATACGGCAGAATTGCATCAATCAAAAAGAATAATGCCGAAATCCTTGAAAAGCCTTCATCATTCAAGCTCTGGAGAGCCCCGAGCTACAATGTCGGCTCCTCACCCGCATGGTATGCAAACAATCTCCACCACGTTAAGCAGAAAACATACTCCGCTGAAGTTGAAAAGACAGAAAATGCAATTGTCATAAAGACAAAAATTGCTCTCGGCGGCCCTGCAAATCCCCCTGTTATCAAGGCTGACGTTGATTACATCTTCAATAACGACGGCACATTCTCAGTTGAAATTGACGGCAAAATCAAAAAAGAAGCTCCCGTGCTTCCGAGAATCGGTATGGAACTTATTCTCAAAGAAGAATTTGAAAACATCAATTATTTCGGTCTCGGTGAAATTGAAACATATCCTGACAAATACAAGGCTGCAAAGTTCGGCAACTACTCACTCACAGTCACCGAAAACTATATGCCCTTCATCAGACCTCAGGAAAATTCCTCTCACTTTATGACAAGACGTGTCACACTCTGCAATGAAGCAGGCACATCGGTTACGGCAACAGGCTTCGGAATCCCTGATTTCTCTTTCAATGCTTCTCATTATTCCGCTGAACAACTCACAGAGAAAAAGCATCATTTCGAACTCGAAAAAGAGCCTTACACAATCCTTAATCTCGACGGCAGATTCACGGCAATCAGCGAAAACAGCGAATTCAACAACGACGAAAACAACCGCCTCATCGATGAAAAGGAATTTAAGTTCGGCTTTATGTTTGAAGTAAAGTAAAACAATAATTTGTCGAGGTCTTTTATTGAAGGAAAAGTAATTTTTGTAGGGACCGATGCCCACATCGGTCCGATTGCGGAGTTTACGGAGCAATAACGATTGAAAATCGTTCAATTTCAATAAAATGAATGAATTAATTTGTTTGATTGGCGGAAATCAGAGATTTCCGATTTGTCTTCGACAAATGCGGACCGATGTGGGCATCGGTCCCTACGATTGGTTTATTTAAACTACTCGACAAATTCTGATTTGTCATTTACGAAAAAGGTGATACTATGTCAAAAGTAATTCTTTTTCAGGGTGATTCAATAACCGACGGTAATAGGCTTCGGGATAACGAATGGGACCTCAATCATCAGATGGGGCACGGTTATGCTTATATTGTCAACAGCACACTCGGTTCAAAATACCCTGAAAAAAATCTCAGATTTGTAAATAAAGGAATAACGGGTAACAGAGTGAGTGACCTTTACGGCAGATGGCTTGAAGATACGCTTAAAATTAATCCTGATATTCTGAGTATCCTTGTGGGGATAAATGACTGTGAGCAGTTAAGATATTACGGTAACGGCTCAGATGCGGTACGTTTTGAAAAGATTTACCGTCTGCTTCTTGATGATGCAAAAGAAAAAAATCCCGATATAAAGTTTGTTCTTATGGAGCCTTTCGGTCTTCCCGTAGGTGAAAGGGAAGAAAAGTCCGAAGAGATGTTTGCTCTTCTTAAAGGCTATCAGGAGGCAACAAAGAGAGTTGCAGAGGATTACGGTGCAATATTCATTCCTCTTCAGAGTATTTTTAATGAGCTTTCAGAAAAGTATTCTCCCGATTACTGGAGCTGGGACGGTGTTCATCCCACAGTCTGCGGTCACGGGATTATTGCTGATATGTGGATGGAGAAGTGTAAAGAGTTGATATAAACAATAATTTGTCGAGGTCTTTTAAATTGGCAATTAGCAATTATCAATGCGAAATTTCGGAAAAGGCTCCGCCTTTTGAACCATTATAATGGGGTAAGGGGCAAAGCCCCTTCATCAATTGCGAATTGCGAATTTCCAATTGCGAATTTTTGTCGGGCTTCAGCCTGACAAATTCTGATTTACAAAACACAAAAAATTGACGGGCAGTTTTGTTTACTGTCCGTCATGTTTTTATTGAGTTGTAGAAATCAAGTGTTCTGAACCTTCTTTTGAGTACACTCATCAGGTATTTTTCTGAAGCATATTCAAGGCGGGGGAGTGAATCCTGTGAAATATTCAAAGAAAAAAGCTTGTCTGTTTCCGAGAAAATTATATGTCTCATTGAAGAAATAACTTCAAGCGGATATGATTTTGTGCCGTGACCTCTGCAGGTTGAACAGTACAATTCACCTGATGTTTCATTGAAAAACATAGGGTCTGATTCAAATTCACCGCATTCGGCGCATGCAATAAGGGACGGCATATATCCGATAAGTGAGGAGAGTCTGAATTCAAAAAGAGCTTTGAGCATTGTCGGATTTTTCTTGTCATTTGCAAGGAAGTAAAGGGAATTGAGGAGAAGTCTCAGATATTCATTTGCATCTGTTTCAACAGGTGCAGCTTCAATCATCAGCTCGTTGAAATACTGCGCAAGTGCTAATTTTCCGATATCTGACTGCAGAGAATAAAATGTTTCATTCAGGTCACATTCTTCAACTTTCGTTGATTTTGTGCCTTCATAGAATGTGAATCTTCCGTAGCAGAAAAGGTTTGTTGACATATGAAGCTTATTTTTCGGTCTGTCTGCTGCTTTTGCAAATGCTTTTATAATGCCTCTGTCACGGGTGAGGAGAGTAAGAAGCCTGTCTGATTCGCCGGTCTTTGTGATTTTCAGAACAATTGCATCAGATGAAAATGTCATTGTGTATCAAGTCCGAAATTGTGAATCAGACCTTCACGGTTTCTCCAGTCTTCCTTGACCTTGACCCAGCACTTGAGATTGACTTTACAACCGAGGAATTTTTCAAGCTCGATTCTGGCTCTTGTTGAAACCTTTTTGAGCATTGCACCGTTTTTGCCGATGATGATGCCTTTATGGGATTCTCTTTCACAGTATATTGTAGCTTCAATGTCGATAATTTCTGTATCCTCACGCTCTCTGAATCGTTCGATTGCGACTGCTGTGCCGTGGGGGATTTCTTTATCAATAAGACGAAGAAGCTTTTCTCTTATCATTTCCGATGCAATAACCTTTTCGGGCTGGTCTGTGAGAGTGTCGTCAGGAAAGAAGTGCTCCGATTCAAAAGCAAGGTTCATAAGCTCATCAAGAAGCTCATTCATTCCGTTGCCGTCAACTGCAGAAACGGGCACAATTGCCTCGAAATTGTACATCTGAGAGAACATCATAATTCTCTCCATAAGTTCTTTCTTGTCAGGGATTGTGTCAATCTTGTTAATTGCAAGAACTGCGGGGATTTTTTCTTTTATGAATCTGTTTATAAGTTCTTCTTCTGCAGGTCTGATGTCGCCTTTAGGCTCAACAACAAGTAAGCATGCATCAACATCTCCTATGCTGTTTTCAACGGCTTTTACCATGTTCTGACCGAGCTTTGTCTTGGGCTTGTGGTAACCGGGTGTATCTGTGAAAACAAGCTGAGTGTTGTCCTTTGTGAGAACACCCATAATACGTGTTCTTGTTGTCTGGGGCTTAGGGGAGACGATTGCGATTTTCTGACCGAGAAGACGGTTGAGAATTGTTGATTTGCCCGCATTGGGGCAGCCGACAATTGCAATGAATGCGGTCTTGGATGTATTCAAAGTTTTTGCTCCTTTTTTTATGACAAAAAATTCGCAATTCACAATTCGCAATTCGCAATTGTGGAAAGGGCTTTGCCCTTTGACCCATTTATATAAATCTAAGCCCGAAGGGCTTCCGATAATTGCGCATTGAGCATTGAGAATTGCCAATTATACATGTTCGTCGTAAAGTGAAAATTTGTGTTTATTCAGTATAACTATTACTTCTGGGAAGACCTATCTGTGTGAGTACATATTCTTCCTTTTCTCTCATTCTTACAGCTTCAAGACCGCCGTTCACGTGGTCATAGCCTAAAAGGTGAAGCATTGAATGAACTGTAAGGAATGCCATTTCACGTTCGAATGTGTGGCCGTATTCCTTTGACTGTGCAAGGGCTGTTTCAACTGAAATGATGATATCGCCGAGCATCTTTGCGCCTGTGTCGTTGTTGATATCATATTCGCCGTTTTCACCCAGAGGGAATGAAAGCACATCTGTGGGAGCATCAATATTGCGGTGCTCCTTGTTGATGCTATGTATCTCTTCGTTGTCAACGAAGCTTACGCTGATTTCTGCAGAGCCTTCAAATTTTTCGTTGCGGAGAACTGCATTACAGCAGCGGCGCACGAGCATTCTTGTGCCTGTGGGGATTTTAACCGTTTTCTGTCTGTCATCGATGATTACTTTGATTTTGTCTTTCATTTTCTTTTTCGTGCCTCCTCATTTTTTTCGTAAGCCTTTATTATATCCATTACAAGTCTGTGTCTTACAACGTCTTTTTCGCTGAAACGCACAGTCTGTATGTCATCTACATTTTTAAGAATCTTTGTTGCCTCAATAAGACCTGATTTCTTGCCGTCGGGAAGGTCAATCTGAGTGATGTCACCCGTAACGACTATTTTTGAATTCACACCGAGACGGGTCAGGAACATTTTCATCTGTTCGGGTGTGGTGTTCTGTGCTTCGTCGAGAATGATGAAACTGTCATCAAGTGTTCTGCCTCGCATATAGGCAAGGGGAGCTACTTCAATATTGCCCTTTTCCTGATATTTCTGAAAGCTTTCGGCGCCGAGCATATCAAAAAGAGCATCGTAAAGAGGTCTTAAATACGGGTCAACCTTCTGCTGTAAGTCACCGGGGAGGAAACCTAATTTTTCACCTGCTTCAACTGCGGGGCGTGTGAGAATGATACGCGTGATTTCCTTTGCCCTGAATGCGTTTACAGCCATTGCGACTGCAAGGTAAGTTTTGCCCGTACCTGCAGGACCTACACCGAAAACAATTGTGTTGTTTTTTATTGATTCGATGTATTTTTTCTGACCGAGAGTTTTAGGTTTTACGGGTCTGCCTTTTGTTGTAATACATATGCAGTCACCCGAGATTTCGCCGAGCCTTCCTTCGTTGCCGTCTTTGACGAGTGAAATGACATAATTTACATTCTGGTCGTTAAGAGGTTCGCCTTTATTTATAAGGGTCAGAAGACCGTTTATGGCTCTTGATGCTGCTGTTACGGCTTCAATATCGCCTGAAATTTTCAGGTCTGAGCCTCGGTTGAGTATGGTAACAGAGAACTCTTTTTCAAGCTGTCTGATGTTCTCATCAAAACTGCCGAAAAGGGCAACTGCATTTTCCATTCTGTCAATACTTACGGTCTGTTCAAACATTTTTGTTCCTCTTGGTTATAATAATACAGTACATATTATACATTTATAATTATTATATCACAATATCAGAATTTTATTAACTTTTTATATATTTTTGAGTTTTTGTTGTATATTTTGTCTAAATTCTTCAATCAATAACCTCGAAATAATTCTCAATGCCCGTTTCTTTGTGGATTATATGATATGATGATATATGAACTTCGTTTTCATTGGTGTTTACTGTGATTTTTTTGCTTTCGGGGACAGCATTTTTCATAAAATCGGCTTCTTTTTTAAAGAGAAGATATGATGCGAGGAACTGCGACTGACGTAAATTTAGAGTAATCTGTGTATTATCTGTTATTTCATGATAATCGGTTATTATTCCCGCGGGAAGCTTCTTTCCTTGGTAACAGAGCATCGATTCCGCTGTTCTGATTTTTGTGCCGTCGGGAGTGATGTTCAGAGGTATTTTTACCCCGAAAATATAAGCATAATAACGGCAGTTGAGTATCGTTGTTTTTTTTGTATTGATTGTTGTCGGAAGAATTATTTCACTTTTTTTATCCGTTCTGATAATTGCTTTTCCTCTTGCATGAACAAAATAAGGAGTTCCGTCATTTTTTTCACAGACTCCGCTTATAAGTAAATCACCTTTGGTAACGGCACTTCCGATGAGAGGTACGGGAGTCCCTGCTTTTGTTTCAATTTTCAGCACTTCACCGCTGACATCCGAAACAATGTTGCACGGCTCGGTTGTATCTATTATCTGCGTTGTTCCGCTTGATTCGGAAATCTGTAATACTGCATGTGAAGCATCTGTATTGACGGAAAACCAATTTACACCGTCTGTTTCCGATTTTATTCTGGTTCGGATTTCTTTTACATCAAGATTTTTATGAAAAGCACCGATGTGAACGCCGTAATTTTCAGCAATTGAAAGAATCTGTTCATCCGTGAATTTTTCGTTTCCCGTGACTTCAATTGTCCATATGCACGATGAAAGAATGCAGATAAGAACGAGTGAAATCATCGAACCGATAAGCAGTCCTTTTCTCTGAATATAAGGCTTTATAATAAACGGAAGACCGCACTTTTGTTCAATTCTTAATTTTATCCCTGATTTTTTAGCGCATGTCCGTATATTTTTGTAGCCTCTGATTGTTGTTTTTGAACTAAGTTTCCCAGATGAACATTTTGTATCCCACAGAGAGATACCGTTGAGAGAACATAGATTTATAAAACGTTCGGGAAAACCGCCGTTACCGCTGAAAACAATATATCCCGTGAGAAATCTGAATAATCTTATAAGAAACATAATTCCTCCCGTTTTAAATGAAATTGAGTTGAGTTATGGTTCCCGAAATGATAACCTGCATCTCTGAAAACGATGTTATTTCAAGGTTATTTCCGCTGATACTCAGAATGCAGTTGCACAGATTGAGCGAAATGAATGTTTCATCATACTCAACTATTCCCGCACAGCCTTCAATCTCAATATCGGTCTGACTTCTCATCTCTATTCTGAAAATATTTCTTACTGCGGATTCGGGAATCTGCATTTCTTCGGCAAATTTTTTTGCTATTGTATCTTTTCTCTTTTTCATCTGAAACACCTCAGAAAAATATATGTTGCGGTTGCCATATTTAGCACACGGGTAACATAGTATTGAACTGAGGTTGTTATAATGAAACTGAAAAATTTTATTAAAGGAATATTGTTTGTTTTTCTCGGAACATTGCTTCTTATATTCAGGGACTCGGCAGTCAGCGGAATGAAGCAGGGGATTGATATATGTCTTAATATTCTTGTTCCGTCTCTTTTTCCGTTTATGGTGTTGTCATCAGTTGCCGTGAAGTGCGGTATTTTTTCGGGCGGTGCGGGAAAACTTTTCGGAAAAATTACGGGGATGCCGTTTTCGGTTCTGTCTGTTATTATTTTCGGTTTTACGGGAGGATATCCCGTAGGACTTAATGTTGCAGCCGAACTTTATGAAAACGGAGTGATTGACAGAAGAACTGTTTTAAGACTCTCATCTTTCTGTGTGAATGCGGGACCTGCATTTATAATTACGGCAGTAGGAACAGTGATTTTCGGTTCTTCGGGAGCAGGGTACAGTCTTTTTTTCTGTGTCTGCATATCATCTGTCATTACGGGAATTCTGGCATCATTTTTTATAAAACCGGATAAAAGTACACATACTTTCAAATATGTAAAACAGCCCTTTTCAGAAGCACTGACAGAGTCTGTTGAATCGTCATGCAAAAAGATGTTTGCCATGTGTGCATGGGTTATGCTGTTTTCATGTTTCTCGGGCATAATAAACGGATTTCACTTCGGTTTTCTTTCTGATATGTGGTCTGTTTTCTCTGAGGTTACGGCAGGTGTTGTGTCAGCTGAAAAAATCGGAGGATTGCCTCTTACTGCGGCTTGTATATCGTCGGGCGGGGTATGTGTTATGTGTCAGTTGCTTCCGACAATGAAAAAATGCGGTGTCAGGGTACGTGAGTATCTGACATTCCGCATTGTAAATTCTGTTATTTCTTTTATTTTGATGAAAATAATACTTATAATCTCTCCTCTGAGCGTTGAGACCTTTTCTTATAACAATATCGGGCTGGGAACGGGCAATGCAACTGCATCTGTGCTGTTGCTTATAACAAGTATTGTTTTTGTTGCCGATATGTCTTCGGGAAAAGTCAGAAAACTGAATATCGGAGATTTATTCTGAAATATGCTTCCCGCCCGAAATGAGCATACATTCAATATGCTTTGCCATTTCTTCACGGGTGTAACTGTTGCCGTCTTCAAGCCACCAGCGGACAAGAGACATAAAACCGCCCGTGAGGAATTTTGCAAAAATATCAACGGGCGCTCTGTAAGTTTCGCCGTTTTTCTGCGATGATGTAAGGAAAGAGAGCAACTCTTCATAAACGATTCTGTGAAGAGAATCGAAAAAGTTGTTGTTTGATGAACTTGCGGCAAGCTGAAGCATCTTTTTATTTTCTTCAATGAAAATCAGGATGTTGTCAATCATTGCTTTGTAAAGCTTGTCCTTGTCTGAAAAATCGGCAAGTTTTTTGCTTTCGGTATAAAAATCACGGAGCTTAACTTTTGTTACGTACTCCATAAAATCATATTTGTCTTTGAAATGCTTATAGAAGGTGGCACGGTGTACCATAGCTTTATCGCAAATGTTTACAACGGAGATTTCGTCAAAGCTTTGAGTTTCAAGAAGTGCAAACATTGCTTCACAAAGAAGTTTGTGGGTTCTTCTTATTCTGAGGTCTTCTTTTTTCTCGCTCACGGTATCAGTCCTTTCGCTTTTATACAAGAATTATACAATATTATTATACAAATGTCAATTATCATATTGTGAATATTGTTGTGTTGAATAATTGACTAACAAAAAATTTAAAAAATTTCAAAAAGTACTTGCAATTTAATGTAAAAATGGTTACAATATACATTAGCACTCAACAAGTGAGAGTGCTAATCAATTTGAAAATTAATCCGGGAGGAATTATACAATGACACTTAAACCTTTAGGCGATAAAGTAGTAGTAAAATTTGTCGCAGCAGAAGAGAAAACACAAAGCGGAATTATTCTTTCATCTTCCGCACAGGAAAAGCCCCAGATTGCTGAAATCGTGGCAGTAGGCCCCGGCGGCGTAGTTGACGGCAAAGAAATCAAGATGGAAGTTAGTGTAGGCGATAAGGTTATTCTCAATAAGTATGCAGGTACAGAGGTAAAGCTTGACGGTGCAGAGTACACAGTTTGCCGCCAGAGTGATATTCTTGCAGTTGTAGAATAATTTA
>JAZSPR010000136.1:0-15992 GCA_045537555.1 Acutalibacteraceae bacterium
ACACGGGGATTAACTTCAATTACGGCATATTCAAAGCTGTTTGGGTCAAGTGCAAACTGGCAGTTACAGCCACCCTCAATTTCAAGCTCGTTTATAATGTCAAGAGATGCCTGTTTAAGCATATTCATCTCTTTGCTTGAAAGTGTCAGCGCCGGAGCAACAACAATGCTGTCGCCGGTGTGAATACCGACCGGGTCAAAGTTTTCCATACTGCACACGGTGATTGCGTTGCCATTTTTGTCACGGATAGCTTCAAATTCAATTTCTTTCCAGCCGTAGATATATTTTTCAACAAGAATCTGATTGATGGGAGAGAGAAGAAGACCGTTGTTTACAATGGGCATAAGCTCTTCTTCGTTGTAAGCAACACCGCCACCTGCGCCGCCAAGGGTGAAAGCGGGACGGATGATAACGGGGAAGCCGATTCTCTTTGCAATCTCACGTGCCTGTTCAGCTTCAGTTGCGATATCTGAAGGAATACAGGGCTGACCGATTGATTCCATTGTTTCTTTGAAAAGCTCTCTGTCTTCCGAACGGTCAATAGCTTCTGCATTTGTACCGATAAGCTTAACGCCGTGCTTTGCGAGGAAACCGCTCTTTGCAAGCTGCATACCGATTGTAAGACCTGTCTGACCGCCGAGACCTGCAAGAACTGAGTCGGGCTTTTCTTTTTCAATGATTCTCATAACAGTTTCTTCTGTCAGAGGTTCAAGATAAATTTCATCCGCATTTGCATTATCTGTCATAATGGTAGCGGGGTTTGAGTTGACAAGTATTACGTCAAGACCTTCATCCTTGAGGATTTTACAAGCCTGAGTACCGGCATAGTCAAATTCGGCAGCCTGTCCGATAACGATAGGACCTGAACCGATAACGAGAACCTTCTTTATGTCTTTATTAAGCGGCATTACTTGTCACCTCCCATGAGTGAAATGAATTTATCGTAAATTTTGTCTGTGTCAACTGTAGCAGAGAAGCAGTCGGGTGTGAACTGAATTGAAAATGCATTTGCATATTCAAGACCTTCATTTGTCTTATCACTGACATTTGTGAAAAGCACCTTTGCTTCTGCAGGAATTTCAGAAACAACATATCCGTGGTTCTGATGTGTTGCAAAAACCTTGCCGTCAACTGCATTTCTTACGGGAACGCTACCGCCTCTGTGACCAAACTTCATTTTTGAAGTATTACCGCCCTGAGCCAGAGCCATAAGCTGATGTCCGAGACCGAAACCGAATACGGGCTTCTCTGTCATAAGCTTTTCAACTTCTGCAATTACTTCTGTGTTTTCTGCAGGGTTTCCGGGGCCGTTTGAAACAACAATGCCGTCGAAAGAACCTTCGAGAATTTCTGAAGCCTTTGTGTTGTAGGGGAATACAGTCACATTGCATCCTTTTTCAGTCAGCTTTTCGATTGCATTGGCAACAGCACCGCAATCGAGCATTGCAACCGAGTATTTATTGTCTTCTGCTTCAAAATAACCTTTTTTGCCTGAAGCAATTGAAGCGAGAGCATCCTTGATTTCGTATGCTTTGAGTGCTTCAAGGTCAACATCCTTGGGATTTTCCGTGATGCAGACATTCATAGCACCGTTTTCACGCACAAGCTTTGTAAGCTCTCTTGTGTCAACATCGCATACGGCGATAATGCCGTTTTCCTTGAGATAATCTTCAAGTAAGCCTTCGCATCTGAAGTTTGAAGGCATATCACAGATTTCTCTTGCAATATAAGCCTTTATAACGGGCTTTGCACCGTTTGTGTCTTCATTGATTATGCCGTAATTACCGATGAGAGGGAATGTCTGAAGAACAACCTGACCGTAATAAGCGGCATCTGTAAGAGTTTCGATGTAACCGACAACGCCTGTTGTAAAAACAAGCTCGCCGACAGCTTCACCTGTTGCACCGTAACCCTTGCCCTCAAAGATATGTCCGTCTTCGAGTACAATGTACATTTTTTTCATAAAATCACCCTTTAATAAAGAATTGAAAACTCAGGGGCTTTCATTATTTACTGTTTTTCCTGATACTGTTCTTTCATAAGCTTTACAAGAACAGCTTTCTGTGCGTGAAGTCTGTTTTCAGCTTCTTCAAAGATTTCCTTTGCGTGTGCTTCAAAAACTTCTGCAGTAATTTCTTCTTCTCTGTGAGCAGGTAAGCAATGAAGAACCATAGCATCGGGATGAGCAACTGCCATAAGTTCTGAATTGATCTGATAGCCTGTGAAAATCTTCTTTCTTTCTTCGGCTTCAGCTTCTTCACCCATTGATGCCCATACGTCTGTGTAAAGCACATCAGCATCCTTTGCAGCTTCAAAGATATCTGTTGTGAGTGTGAATTTGCCTGTTTCGTTTGCCCATGCAACAATGTCTGCATCGGGTTCATAACCCTTAGGACAAGCAACAGCCACATCCATACCAACCTTGATACAGCCTACGATAAGTGAGTTACACATATTGTTGCCGTCACCGATGAATGTAAGCTTCATACCCTTGAATGTGTTCTTGAATTCACGGATAGTCATAAGGTCTGCAAGAACCTGACAAGGATGAGCATAGTCTGTAAGACCGTTGATGATGGGTATTGAACCGTACTTTGCGAGAGTTTCAACTTCTTCCTGATCAAAAGTTCTTATCATGATGCCGTCAAGGTAACGGGAAAGAACTCTTGCAGTATCTTCAACGGGTTCGCCTCTGCCGAGCTGTGTGTTGGCGTTTGAAAGGAAGAGTGCCGAACCGCCGAGGTCATACATGCCTACTTCAAAAGAAACTCTTGTTCTTGTTGATGACTTTGCAAAAATCATGCCGAGAGTCTTGCCTTTGAGATAGTGATGCTCAATGTTGTGCTTTTTTTCATATTTGAGCTGGTCTGCAAGGTTGAGTATTGAGAGAATCTCTTTCTCTGAATAATCACCTAATTTAAGTAAGTGTTTCATTCTTCAATTACCTCCGTGATTATATCCATAGCCTTCTCAAGTTCTTCGTCTGAAATATTGAGAGGCGGAAGAAGTCTTATCTTGGTTTTTGCCGTAAGGGGAAGGACACCTTTTTCAATGCATTTCATAACAACTTCTTTTGCGTCTTTTGTGGTTTCTATGCCGAGCATAAGTCCCATACCCGTTACGCTTTTTACGTTTTTACACTCTGCAAGACGGTTTCTGATGTATTCACCCTTTGCTCTGACTGTTGCGAGGAATTCATCGTCAAGTCTTTTTACGATACTCAGAGCACCTGCGGCAACAACGGGATTCATACCGAAAGTTGAGCCGTGTGAAGAGGGTGTCATAGTGTCTTTTGTCTTTTCACCGAAGAGACACACACCCATCGGAAGACCGCCTGCAACACCTTTTGCGGTTGAAACGAGGTCAGGTTCAATTCCGAACTGCTGATAGGCATACATACTGCCTGTTCTGCCGTTGCCGGTCTGAACCTCGTCTATTATTACAATTATATCATATTCTTTACAAAATTCAATTACTTTTTTAATAAAATTATTATTTAAAGGGATAACTCCGCCTTCACCCTGAACCATTTCCATGATAACAGCACATACATTTTCGTTGTAAACACTCATGAATGAGTCGAAATTGTTAGCCTCTGCATATACAAAACCCTCCGGAAAGGGTCCGAAGGTTGTGTGGAAAACATCCTGACCCGTAGCTTTGAGTGTGGCAAGAGTTCTGCCGTGGAAGCTCTGAGTGAGTGAAATTATAACGTTTCTGTCAGGATTATTATATTTGTCAAGAGAATATTTTCTTGCCGCCTTGATAGCACATTCATTGGCTTCTGCGCCTGAATTGCCGAAGAAACACTTCTTCATTCCCGATTTCTTGCAAAGGAGTTCTGCAAGCTCAACACCGGGCTGAGTGTAGAAAAGATTAGATGTGTGCTGAAGAGTATTGAGCTGTTTTGTAACAGCCTCAACCCATTCTTTGTCACAGTAACCGAAAGCATTAACGCCGATACCTGTGCCCATATCAATATATTCCTTGCCGTTTTCGTCAACAGATGTAGCCCCGTGACCGCTTACAAGGGTTACGGGGAATCTGCCGTATGTATTGGCAATATACTGTTTATCTTTCTCAATTGTTGTCATTTTTAACACCTTACTCTATAAACATTGTGCCGATACCTTCATCGGTAAGGGTTTCAATGAGGATTGCGTGGGGGATTCTGCCGTCAATGATGAAAACTTTCTTGACGCCCATTCTGATAGCTTCCGTACAGCACTGTACCTTAGGAATCATTCCGCCCGAGATAACACCGTCATGCATAAGTTCTCTCGCATCGCTGACATAGAGCTTCTTGATAAGTGTTGAAACATCATCCTTATCGCGGAGAAGTCCGGGAATGTCTGTCATATTGATAAGGCTTTCTGCTTTGAGAGCGCCTGCAATATAAGCCGCCGCAGTATCTGCATTAATGTTGTAAGAATTGTTTTCTTCATCGAAAGCAACTGTTGAAATAACGGGAATATATCCGTTATCAAGAAGGTCTGTGATGACTGTAGTGTTGACTTCTGTGATGTCACCCACAAAACCGTGAACATCATCAAGCTGTTTTGCTTTTATCATCTGACCGTCAATACCGCAAAGACCAACAGCCTTACCGCCCATATTACCGATTTTGTTTACGAGATTCTTGTTTATTTTACCTGCAAGAACCATCTGTACAGCTTCGATAGTTTCTTCATCTGTTACACGGAGACCGTCAATGAATTCACTCTTTTTGCCTGTTTTTTTAAGAAGGTCATTTATTTCGGGGCCGCCGCCGTGAACAAGAACAACCTTTATGCCAATAAGAGAAAGAAGAACAAGGTCGCCGATAACGGCTTCTTTGAGCTCTTCGCTTATCATTGCATTTCCGCCGTACTTGACGACAATGATTTTGTTTCTGTATTCCTGTATATAGGGGAGAGCCTGAGTTAATATTTCGGCTCTCTGTGCATTTGTAATATCCATTATGTTCTGTAATCTCCATTTATTTTAACATAGTCATAAGTGAGGTCGCATCCTCTTGCAACAGCAGTTGCATCACCGTCTTTAAGGTCAACGTTTACTTTGATTTCGTCGCAGAGAAGGATTTCCTTTGCTTTTTCTTCGCTGAAAGGAACACCTGCACCGTCTTTGCAAACTTCAATTGTGCCTTTTTCACTTGTGAATGAAACATCAATCTTTGTTACATCAACATCTGCTCCGCTGTAACCGATAGCACAAAGTACACGTCCCCAGTTTGCATCGGCACCGAACATTGCGGCTTTGAAAAGTGATGAACAGATAACCGATTTTGCAACAGTCTTTGCTGTATGCCAATCTTTACCGCCTGTTACAAAACATTCAACAAGTTTTGTTGCACCCTCACCGTCTTTTGCAATTGCTCTGCAGAGTTTTTCCGTAATCATAGCAAGAGCATTCCTGAAAACTTCAAAATCTTCGTTTTCTTCGGTAATGACTTCGTTTCCTGCCATGCCGTTAGCCATAACTGAAACCATGTCATTTGTTGACGTGTCACCGTCAATGCTTATCATGTTGAAGCTTTGCTGAGCATCTGAATAAAGAGCCTTGTGAAGAAGTTCGGGGGAGATTGCGGCATCTGTTGTGATAAACACAAGCATTGTTGCCATATTGGGATGAATCATACCTGAGCCCTTTGCAATACCGCCCATTTTACATTCTTTTCCGCCGAGAGTAAAGCTGACAGCAAACTCTTTTTTGACGGTGTCTGTTGTCATAATTGCTTCTGCGGCATTTGTGCTGTTGTCATATCCGAGTTCACTTACAAGCTGAGACATACCTTCGGCAATGGGAGTGATATCAAGAGGCTGACCGATAACGCCCGTTGATGCAACAATAACATCCTTTGCATCAATACCTGTAGCCTTAGCAGTGATTTCACACATCTTTGTTGCAATTTCAACACCGTCGGCATTGCAAGTGTTGGCGTTTCCGCTGTTGCAGACCATAGCCTGAGCAATACCGTCTGAAATGTTGTCTTTTGTAACGTAAATGGGGGCACCCTTTACGAGGTTGAGTGTATAAATAGCCGCCGCAGATGCCTTGCAGTCGCTTACGATAAGTGCAAGGTCACGCTTTGTCTTGTTTTTTCTGATTCCGCAGTGAATACCGCTTGCTTTGAATCCTTTCGGAGCACAAACTCCGCCGTTTATATATTCCATAGTAAAAATTCCTTTCAGATATCAAGTGATGTTGTTTCGTCAATCCCCATTGAGATGTTCATACATTGAACAGCGGCACCCGAAGCACCTTTGCCGAGGTTGTCAAACACACTTGTTATAAATACTCTCTCTTCGTTGCCCGAAATAAATATTTTCATTGAGTCCTTACCGCTTTTTTCGTTGGCATAAACCATTGATACGGGAGATTCACCGCCGTGAAGAGGAAGAACTTCAATAAATTCCGAATCTTTGTAGTGTTTACAGAACATTGCGTGAATTTCAGAAAGACTTGTTGAATTGAGCATCTTTGTGAAAAGGGGAACAGTTGTTGCCATTCCGCTGTAGTAGTCATCAACAATGGGAGTAAAAATAGGGAAGTCCTCGAGTCCCGTTATAACTTTCATTTCCTTGAGATGCTTGTGATTCTGAGTAAGACCGTATTGTCCGGGAGCGAATAAATCGGCTCTTTTTTCATTCTCGTAGTCGTTTATCATCTTCTTGCCGCCGCCGCTGTAACCTGTGAGTGAATGACACACAACGGGGTAGTCAGCAGGCATAATGCTGTTTGCAATAAGAGGGTAGACTATTGAAATGAATCCGCTTGCATGACAGCCGGGAACAGCAATTCTTTTTGAAGATGCAATTTTCTGTCTGTGTTCAGCCGAAAGCTCCGCAAAACCGTATGCCCAGTCCGGGTTTGTTCTGTGTGCAGTTGAAGTATCGATTATGACTGTGTTTTCATTGTCACAAAGAGAAACAGACTCTCTTGAAGCTTCATCAGGCAGACAAAGGAAGGTGATATCACTTTCGTTGATAAGTCGTCTTCGCTCATTTCTGTCTTTTCTCAAAGCTTCGCTGATTGTCAGCAGTTCAATATCGTCTCTCTTGCTCAGACGGTCAAAGAGTCTTAAACCTGTTGTGCCCTGATTGCCGTCAATAAAAACCTTGTACATAAAATTGCTCCTATAAAAATACTATTATAATATTTTACTCTTTTTTGTCAGATTGTCAATAAATTTCTGAATATTTATGCAACTTTGTGAAAATGTAAAATATTGCTTTACGAAATCAAAAAATATTGTTGAATTACACAAATATATTATATAAATAAAACCTGCAATCCGTTTTGAACTGCAGGTTGATTTATCTTTTGATGTATAAAAAATGTATAAAATCGTAAATATGCATAAAATATGCAATATTATGAATTCAGTTCAAGCCATTCTTCATAGAGTTCTTCCTGCTTTTTTGTAAGCTCATCGAGTCTGTTTGTCAGTTCAATAAGCTTCTCATAATCGGCAGTTGTCTCAGGATTTTCAAGCAAAGACTCAACCTCATTCTTTTCATTTTCTGTGTTGTTTATTTCTTCCTCAAGCCTCTTTATGCGTGTATTCTTCTTGCGTTCAAGCGATTCACGTTCTTTTCTGAGCTGATATTCATTCGGCTTTTTCTCTTTCTTTTCCGTTTTTATTTCGGTTGTGTTAAGAGTGTTTATGTAATCATCATAATTACCGTTGCACACAGTCAGATTACCCTTGTCAAGAATAAGAATCTTTGTTGCAAGTTTATTCACAAGGAAACGGTCATGTGAAACACAGAAAAGTGTGCCGTCGTAATCGGTCAGAGCATCTTCAAGAACTTCTCTTGATGCGATGTCAAGATGGTTTGTCGGTTCGTCGAGAATGAGAAGATTCGGTTTTCTGAGCATCAGCTCAAGAAGAGCTGTTCTTGCTCTTTCACCGCCCGAAAGCTCACACATTTTCTTTTCGATTGCATCTCCGCGGAATCTGAAAGCACCGAGGAATCCTCTTAATTGTGAAATAGTGAAAGCAGGGAATTTATCGTAAACTTCCTGAAGAACAGTCTTGTCCGAATCAAGCCCCGACTGAATCTGGTCAAAGTAACCTGGCTGAACATTTGCACCGAAACACGCATAACCCGTATCAGCCTGAAGCTTTCCGAGAACAGCCTTTAAGAAGGTTGATTTGCCGCAGCCGTTTGATCCGAGTATAAAGACTTTTTCACCTTTCATTACCCTGAGATTAACGTTTCTGAAAAGTGTCTTTTCACCGTATGTTTTTGATAAATCGGTTATATTGATAACTTCATTTCCGCTGACGGCACCCGCCTCGAATTTAAGCTTCATAGCTTTTTCATCGCTTTCGGGAGCCACCATATCTTCTTTTATGCGGTCAATCTGCTTCTGTTTGCTTGCAATTGTTATATAGTTTCTTTCACGGTTGAACTGCTTCTGTTGTTTTATGATGCCTTCAATACGCTCAACTTCTTTTGCCTGCTGTTCGTATTTGCGTCTGTCGGCTTCTCTCTGTTCCTCTTTTAATTTTGCATAAACAGAGTAATTGCCTTTTCTGACAGTTATCTTTTTGTGTTCAATTTCCATGGTTTTGTTTGTGACTTTATCAAGGAAATATCTGTCATGTGAAACAATCAATGCAGTACCGTTGTACTTTATAAGGAAATCTTCAAGCCATTCAACGCTTTTAATGTCAAGATGGTTTGTAGGCTCGTCAAGTAAAATTAAATCTGAATCGGATAAAAGCAGTTTACCGAGAGCTATTTTTGTTCTCTGACCGCCGCTGAGGTCGCCAACGGGCAGATTCTGTTCTTCTTCGGTAAAACCTAAGCCCGACAGCATAGAGTTTGCTCTTGAACGGAAAGTAAGACCTCCCATTGACTGATATTTTTCAGTCAGATGTGATTGTTTTTCAATAAGCTCGGAAAGGTTTGCGGGCTGAGTGTCAATTAAATTATGAAGCTCCTCAAGTTCCTTTTCCATAACTTCAAGATGTGCAAAAACAGACAGCATTTCTTCCTTTGCCGTTTTGCTGAAATCTGCACATGCGTGCTGTTCAACATAGCCCGTCTTAGCTGTTGAAGATATGAAAAGACCGCCGTTCGCAGGTTCGAGAATTCCTGCAATCAGCTTGAAAAGTGTTGTTTTACCTGTTCCGTTGTTGCCGATAAGTCCCACTTTATCGTGCTCTTCAATGTCGAAACTCGCCTTATCAAAGAGCACGTTGTCGAGAAACTCCATCGTAAGTTCGTGTGCGCTTATAACTGCCATTTTATACCTTTGTATGAAGAATTTTTGCTTTTCCGCTTACATAGAATGAACCGCTTTCTGCGGGAAGGAATATGCTGTCGCCCTTTACAAATGCACGTTCATCGTCACCGCACTTGATTGTGCCTTCACCGTCAAGAATAACGAGTGAAACGAAAGATGTTTCATCAGCTTCGTCTGCATAGAGAGTGTCAACATCAACACAAGTCATTGTGAAATAGGGACATTCCGAAAGGAGTGTTGTCATATACCCGTCATGTTTTACGGGCATACCGATAGGGTCAAGTGACTGTGAAGGAACAGTACATTCAGTTACATCAACAGCCTTTTCAACGTGAAGCTCACGAGGCTTGCCGTCAAGACCTGTTCTGTTATAGTCAAAAACTCTGTATGTTGTGTTACAGCTTTGCTGAACTTCAGCAAGGAGAATGCCTTTGCCGATAGCGTGGAGTGTGCCTGCAGAAATGAATGCAACATCACCGGGCTTTACTTTTGTTCTGTTGACTTTGTCAAGAAGTGTTCCGTTTTCAATAGCTTCACGGAATTCTTCCTTTGAAAGGTCATCATTGAAACCGTAAATGAGTTCTGCATCTTCGTCACAGTCGATTATGTACCATGCCTCGGTTTTGCCTCTTACATCCTTTTCGTTTGCAGCCGCATATTCATCGTCGGGATGTACCTGAACCGAAAGTCGGTCATCGGCATCAATGAGTTTGATAAGAATGGGGAAGTCCTCAATTTTTTCATAGCCCTCGCAGTTTGTGCCGAGAGCGCTCATTCCGATTTCTTTTTCAAGAACAAGGGAAAGTGACTTACCGTCATATTCACCGCCCGAAACAATGCTTTCACCGTCTTCGTGACATGAAAGCACCCATGCTTCCGCAATATTTTTAAGCTCTGTCTCCATTTTAAAGTCGTTTCTTAATTTGTTACCGCCCCAGATAGTCTCTTTAAGTGCGGGTTTTAAGAATAACATACTCAAAGTTTTTCACTCCGTAATTTAAATTTTTCCTTATATATTATACTATAAATTTTCAGTATGTCAATCAGTCGCCGTCTGTTTTTTCGTCTTCAAAGTGTATTTTGAGTATAAGATTTTTACATTTTATGCATTCGGGATACATTGTGCATCTTAATTTTTTTCTTCCGTCATGGTAAGCGATTTCTTCAATTACCACATTTCTTTTTTTAACACAGCAATACTGTTCATATGATTTTGAATGACTCTTCATTTCAGTTCACCTCATCTATATTATATTCATATTTTTATGTGTCTAAACCGACACTGTCTTAAATATATATAATAGAAAAGAGGTGTATTTATGTTTTATTTTATTCTGAGTGTATGTGCCGTCTTTATTTTTATTGCATTTATAAAATCAGGAAAATTTTTCAAAAGTGTATTTCTTTCTGTTTTTTACGGTCTGTCTGCACTTTTTGCAGTCAATTTCATAGGAGGATTCACGGGACTTCATCTTGCAATAAATCTGTTTTCTCTTCTTGTCAGTTGTGTGTCGGGGCTGCCGGGGGTTATATTTCTTGTTGTGACAGATTTAATTTCACGATTGTCCTGATTTGTATTGACAGTCAATTAATATTTATTGTATAATTAATAAAAACATTTTGAGGAATCGGGACGGGCTTTCGTCCCGAATTTTGTGTGTATGGATGAACTTTCTTTACTCAAAAACAGATTCACAGAGCTGGCACAAAGGTCTTATGACAGAGGAATTTATACTAATTCCGAGTTTCTGACTGCCGCCCAACAGAGTGAACTCAGGAAAATGCATCTTCCTGTAAAGTTTATTCTTTACGGCGGGTATGACAATGCCGAAAGATGCATTGCTGTGTTCGGTGATGAGGAAAACTTAGGTTATGAATGTTTTTATCCCGTTAAATTTATAAAAATCGAACCTTTGCAGATTAAGTTTGCGGACAACCTCACTCACCGTGATTTTCTCGGTTCACTTATGGGACTTGGACTGCGCCGTGAAATGCTCGGTGATATTATTATAAATGAAAATGTGGCTTTTCTTGTGTGTCTTGATTCAGTTTCTGATTTTATTATAAATCAGCTTGATAAAGTAAAACACACTTCCGTAAAATGTTCAGAATCTGATTTTATTCCCACAGATGTCCTTCCCGAACTTAAAACTGAGGAGCTCATTGTTTCCTCGGAAAGGCTTGATGTTCTCATTTCTGCAGTTTACAATCTTTCCCGTAATGAAAGTCAGAAGAGAATTGAGGGTGAAACAGTTTTCTGTGACGGTCTTGTCACTGTCAGTTCATCATTTGTGCCGAAAAACGGAACACTTATAAGTGTAAGGGGACTCGGCAGATTTATTTTTGACGGCGTTTTAAGGCAGACTAAAAAAGGCAGGAATGTAATTTCTGTCAGAATTTATTGATAAGGTGTTATTATGATTTTTCACGGTTTTCAGAAAATGACAATGCTTGATTTCCCGGGTTATGTAGCCTGTACGGTATTCACACCCGGTTGCAATTTCCGTTGCCCTTTTTGTCATAATTCTTTGCTTGTTACAAGAATGAATGACAGCGAAATCTATACGGAAGATGATATTCTTTCATACCTTAAAAGAAGACAGGGCGTCATTGACGGCATCTGTATCAGCGGCGGTGAACCTCTTATGCATGATGATATCTTTGATTTTGTAAAAAAAATCAAAGAACTCGGTTTTCTTGTTAAAATCGATACAAATGGCAGTTTCCCTGAAAAATTAGAAAAACTGATTGACTCGGGTAATATTGATTATGTCGCAATGGATATAAAAAACTGTCCCGAAAAATACGGTGAAACAGTTGCAATCCCCGATTTTGATTTTGAACCCGTCAGAAAAAGTGTGCAGATTCTTCTTTCGGGTAAGGTAAAATATGAATTCAGGACAACCGTTGTCAAGGAATTTCACACACCACAAGATATGGTGAAAATCGGTGAGCTTATTCAGGGTGCCGAGAAGTATTTTCTTCAGCATTTTATAGAATCGGAGGGTAATATTCAGCAGGGACTCACCCCTCTTTGTAGAGAAGAAATGGAAAAACTGCGACTTTCAGTCCTCGGATTTGTGAAAAATGCCGAATTACGCGGAATTTAAAAAAATACACAATATCTTGTGATTTATCTATTGACAAAACGCAAGATATCCTATATAATGAATCTCACACGGCACTCAGTGCCGAATAAATTGATTATTAAAGGGAGGCTATAAATATGTATAAAGTTATTAAACGAGACGGAAAGACCGTCGATTTTGACCTTGCCAAGATAGGTCATGCCGTTGCCCTTGCATTTGATGCATGCAACAAACAGTACAATTCAGACATTATTGATTTTATTGCACTTAAAGTTACTGCAGATTTTGAGCCTAAGATTGAAAACAACGAAATCGCTGTTGAAAAAATTCAGGACAGCGTTGAATCAGTTCTTATCAAAGCAGGTTATGATGATGTTGCAAAAGCTTACATTCTCTACAGAAAGCAGAGAGAAAAGGTAAGAAACATCAATGCCGCAATGGTTAACTATAAGGATATCGTTAACGATTATCTTAATATCAATGACTGGCGTGTAAAGGAAAACTCAACTGTTACATATTCAGTCGGCGGACTTATTCTCAGCAACTCAGGTGCTATCACAGCTAACTACTGGCTCTCGGAAATCTATGACCAGGAAATCGCAGATGCACACAGAAATGCAGATATCCACATTCATGACCTTTCAATGCTTACAGGTTACTGTGCAGGTTGGTCACTCAAACAGCTTATTCAGGAAGGTCTCGGCGGTGTAACAGGTAAGATTACATCTGCTCCCGCAAAGCATCTTGCTACACTCTGCAACCAGATGGTTAACTTCCTCGGTATTATGCAGAATGAATGGGCAGGTGCTCAGGCTTTCTCATCATTCGACACATATCTTGCTCCCTTCGTAAAGGTTGATAACCTTTCATATGACCAGGTAAAGAAGTGCATTGAGTCATTCATTTACGGTGTTAACACTCCCAGCCGTTGGGGTACTCAGGCTCCCTTCTCAAATATTACTCTTGACTGGGTTGTTCCCGCAGACCTTGCAGAGCTCAACTGTATTATCGGCGGTAAGGAAGTTGACTTCCGTTACAAGGATTGTCAGAAAGAAATGGATATGGTCAACAAAGCTTTCATCGAAATCATGATTGAAGGCGATGCAAACGGCAGAGGTTTCCAGTATCCCATCCCCACATATTCAATTACAAGCAACTTCGACTGGTCAGAAACAGAGAACAACAAGCTTCTCTTTGAAATGACTTCAAAATACGGTACACCTTACTTCTCAAATTACATCAATTCAGATATGGAACCCAGCGACGTCCGTTCAATGTGTTGCCGTCTCCGTCTTGACCTTCGTGAACTCAGAAAGAAATCAGGCGGTTTCTTCGGAAGCGGTGAAAGCACAGGTTCAGTCGGCGTTGTTACAATCAATATGCCCAGAATCGCTTACCTTTCAAAGAACGAAGAAGAGTTCTATGCACGTCTTGACAAGATGATGGATATCTCAGCACGTTCACTCAAGGTTAAGAGAACTGTTATTACAAAGCTCCTTGATGCAGGTCTTTATCCCTACACAAAGAGATACCTCGGCACATTCAATAACCACTTCTCAACAATCGGTCTTGTAGGTATGAACGAAGTAGGTCTCAATGCGAAATGGCTCAAGAAGGACCTTACACATGTTGAAACTCAGGAATTCACAAAGCAGGTTCTTGACCACATGCGTGAAAGACTTTCTGATTATCAGGTTGAATACGGCGATCTTTACAACCTTGAAGCAACTCCCGCCGAATCAACTTCATACAGACTTGCAAAGCACGATGTCAAGCATTATCCCGATATCATCACAGCTAATGAGTACTCAAACGGTACACATTATTATACAAACAGTTCACATCTTCCTGTAGGCTATACAGATGATATCTTCTCAGCTCTCGACATTCAGGATGAGCTTCAGACAAGATATACATCAGGTACTGTATTCCATGCATTCCTCGGTGAAAAACTTCCCGATTGGAAAGCTGCTGCAAACCTCGTCAAGAAGATTGCTGAAAACTACAAGCTTCCTTATTATACTCTTTCACCCACATACTCAGTATGTAAGAACCACGGCTACATCACAGGCGAAGTCTATGAATGTCCCGAATGCGGTGAAAAGACAGAAGTTTACAGCCGTATCACAGGTTACTACCGTCCCGTTCAGAACTGGAATGACGGTAAGAGCCAGGAATACAAGGACAGAAAAGTTTATAATATCGAAACTTCAGTTCTTAAGAAAGACGGCGTAGCTGAAGAAATCAAAGAAGCTGCAGAAGAAGTATGTTCTGTAGAAACAATCGATTCTGCATACCTTTTCACAACTGCAACATGCCCCAATTGTAAGATTGCATGTTCAGTTCTTGATAAGAACGATTTCAAGTATGAAAAGCTCCTTGCAAACGAACACGCAGACCTTGTTGAACAGTTCGGCATCAAGCAGGCTCCCACACTTGTTGTTGTAAAAGACGGCTCATTCGAGAAGTTTGCAGGTGTTTCAGATATCAAGAAATTCCTTAAGGCATAAGAGGAATAGTTTATGTATGATATTATAATCATCGGCGGTGGCCCTGCGGGGCTTACCGCCGCAGTATATGCTCTCAGAGCAAATAAAACCGTCCTTGTTCTTGAAAAGGGCAGTTTCGGCGGTCAGATAACATATTCACCCAAGGTTGAAAATATCCCCGGTTTTGTAAGTGTAACAGGTAACGAGTTTGCTGAAAAACTTGTTGAACAGGCACTTGAACTCGGTGCTGAAATTGAACCTACTGAAGTTTTCTCCGTTAAAGACGGGGATGTAAAAACTGTTGTAACAGAAGACGGCGATTACGAGGCAAAAGCCGTTATCATCGCAACAGGTGCAAAGCATCGTCTTTTAGGCGTGGAAAACGAAGAAAACCTTATCGGCAACGGTATTTCATTCTGTGCCGTATGTGACGGTGCATTCTATAAGGATGAAGAAGTTGCTGTTATCGGCGGCGGTAATTCCGCTTTGCAGGAGGCAATTCTGCTTTCAGATGTAGCATCAAAGGTTTACGTTGTTCAGAATCTTGATTTCCTTACAGGTGAAAAGAAACTCGCAGAACAGCTTTATGCAAAAGAGAATGTTGAAATCATTACAGGCTCTGTTGTCAAAGAAATACACGGTTCTGAAGAGCTTGAAAGCATTATTATCACAAAAACAGCAGACGGTCAGGACAGAAAAATCGATGTAAAGGGTATGTTTGTTGCAATCGGTCTCATTCCGCAGAACGCACCTTTTGCAGATATAATCGGTCTTGATTCTTACGGTTATGCAGATGCAGATGAAAGCTGTATAACTGCATCTCAGGGCATTTTTGTTGCAGGTGACTGCCGTAAAAAGCGAATCCGTCAGGTTGCAACTGCTTGTGCGGACGGTGCTGTCGCCGCCCTTGCCGCTTGTGACTATGTTGATTCCTTATAATTTTATATGATTTCAGGACGTCCGTCGGGCGTCCTTTTTTGTTTTTACAAACAATAATTTGTCGAGGTCTTTCAATGAACAATGTACAATTTACAATTTACAATGTACAATGATTTCAGGAAAAACAAATTATGTAGGGACCGATGCCCACATCGGTCCGATTGCGTAATGTAATGGAGCAATAACGATTGAAAATCGTTCTATTGCAATAAATTCA
>JAZSPR010000070.1:0-6178 GCA_045537555.1 Acutalibacteraceae bacterium
TTATCACGGATTTCCTCATTCAGCTGCACGTCCTTAGTATCTTTAGTACCGATGTTCAAACACCTCCAAAAATAATAAACAAAGCGCAGACGTAAAACACCTGCACTCATACAATAACACCCGAAAATAATCATCGGGAAAGATATTGACCTTACGAGAATGAAGTCTGCAAGGTGAGCACATAATGTGTCTACTTTGTTTTGCTCGGTTATTATATAACACTTTTCCCCGTTTGTCAATAGGTAAAATGTATTTTTATCAGATATTTTTCAGAAAAAAAACAACCGTCCTTCACTCTCAAAAAAAGACGGTTGTTTCTATACAAAAATCAGATTTCTTCGTTTTCTTCTGTTGTTACAACTTCAGTCTGTTTTTCTTTTTTTCTGTAAACGAAAAAGATTACAACAAGTAATACAAGCCCTGCAACGGTCATACCCACAGCATAATATGCATAGGGAGTCACATAATTGAATTCAACAGTATGTTCACCCGGTTCAAGAAGCAGACCGCAGAACATTGTATTGACATTGAGAACTTCAGCCTCTTCACCGTCAACAATTGCTGTCCACCCCTCAGAATACGGAATCTGGGTTGCAAGGAGCTTTGTTTCATCAAGTGAAATTGTACCCTTTACGGTGTTTTCATTATTGATTATTTCAACATTTTCAAGAACATCCGCAGTTCTGTTTTCCGAGTCAAGTTTTGTATTCAGAAGACTCTGATAACAAATGTTGAATTCTTCAAACTTATAAACTCCGGGATCCTTGAATGACAGTTTAACAGTAATATCATCTCTATCTTCGGCAGAAACATAGCCGAGATTCACTACATATGTGTCAAGTCCGGAATAGAATGCATTTTTGGGAGTATAATATGTGAAACTGTTCTCAGGTGTCAGACTGGTTTTTATAAGAACCTGTGCTGTAGCGGGAGTTGTGTAGTAAAACTCTGATCTGTTGAGTCTTCTTTCCGAAAGAGGATCAAGTTTATATTCAGCATCACTTCCCGTCACTTCTTTTACATAATCAATCTTTCTTTGAAGCTCTGCATTAACTTCATCATAGAAAGAAATAAACTCAACATCAAAATTTATTGCTTCAGCATAAATTTCTGATTCATTCTCCATTGGAACATCAAATTCAAGAATTGCATCCTTATCGGTTACGGTTATCTGATTATTTTCCACAAGAATTTTATCTGTGGACTGTGCATAATCAAAAATATTGTAACGCTTGACGTCATCGAATCTTACATTATGTTCTTTCAGACCTTCAGCACCGTCAACAACAGCACTCTGTAACAGCACATTCTGTTTTTCAACAGGTGACAGAGTTTCATATTCAGCTCTTGACATCACACTATCATATGTATATCCCATGGGCATATAATAATCGGTTTTATAAAGCTCATATGTGCTCACGGCATCAACACCTGATGTTGTAGCACTTCTTACATATGATGAACCCTGCCCGTTTGCATTGACAGTGATATCATTCACAAAAGCATACTTATGATCCACATAAGTATAAAATCCCGGTTTCATCGGGCTTTCACCGTTGATTTTATATTTAGAACCGGTAAGCCATTCCAGAATAATACGATTATTAAGATTATTGATCTGCTGTTCAAAAAGCATATTCAATCCTATTTCTTTAAGGAATTTACTCATATAAGGATTTGCAATACTGAAGAAAAAAGATGTTGAATTCGTATCATTGAGCAGAGATGCATTATAAATATACTTTTTATATATATCGCTACGGTAAAACTCTTCTTCATCGCCGTATGTTTTCAATACTGCGGAAGCCGTATTGGAAACCATATAATCATATACGTCACCGGTCTTCATAAACTGGTCAATATATGAACCTTCACGATCAGCATAAACGTACATGCCCTGAGTAAATGCACAGAATGCAACAAGTACGGATAAAATCCGCTGTCCCCATTTTTTGTTAATTCCGATACTTTCATATCCGAGAACAATAACAAGCCCTGCAAACATAACTGCAAGCATTATCATTGTAAGCTCACTTCTTGAACGGAGAACAGAATAAACTGCAACAAAATATAATCCTGCGGCAAAAAGGAACCACTTTCTCTCTTTTTTGCTCAGTTCAAACATTTCGTCATAAGCAAAAACAACTGCGGCACTCGCTATAAGGGCTATAATCCATGACCATCTGTTTGTTACATAAGCGAATCCGTTGAGAACATGTCCGAAAAACGGGAACATCATAAGAACAACTGAAACAGCAAAACCGACAAGCATAACTTTGTATTTTTTTGCACGGACAAACAAAAACAGAACACTTAATACTGTTATACCGCCGAAACCGAGAACCAGCCAATGATCCGCATTCTTTGAACTTGTAAAAGTATCGAGGATTGAAGCATAGTATGCAGGCGGATAAAACAATTCAACAGCATTATCTACATTCAGTCTGTCAACCGAAAGGGTATTATAAATCTGCGGCAGGAAAATTATCATCGGAATAAGCATTGCATTTACTGTAAAAAGTGCAAATTTTCCGACTGTTGCAAAAAAGTATTTTACTCCGTTTTTTATGTAATTGAAAAGATACACAATAATTGCGTATATCACCATAAAAATACATATCATATATGCGCTGTAGAAATTTGCAAATACCGCAAAAGCCAATGACAATATGTAAAGAAGAGGACTTTTTCCTGCAAATACCCTGTCAATACCCATAAGCACCAACGGGCAATACACAAGACCTGTGATAAAAAACGGATGTCTTACACCTGCATAAATACAGAACCCCGTAAATGCATAAGCAATTGCACCTGTGCATACAGCATTGACATCCTTTTTCTTTGAATACATAAACAAAGAAAATGTAAGTCCGGCAAGATACATTCTTGCAACAACTATAAAGCCGTACAGATATTCAATATGCTTATAGTCAAAGAATACCGAAAGAAGATTGAGCGGATCGCCGATTGCATAATAGTGAAGCGTGGCAATAATATCTGCACCGTATCCTATCGAAAAATCAAACATAGGAATAACAAAACTGTGCTCAATGAAGATATTCTTCAGAATTGTACGCAGATATTCCCCGTAATAAGCAAGTGCAAGGCAATGCTGACTCATTCCGTCGTTAGCCCAGACAAGACTTCTTCCGTTAAGACCGAAGAACACACCGTAAATAAGCAATGCCATTACTGCAAAAAAACCGCTGTATAACAGAATCAGTTTTTTTTGCGAACCGTCCCTGTTTTTCACAAGGACACTCTTTTTTTCATTTTTCTTCATACCAAAACCCCGATTATCAATTCATTCCGAACAGGTTTCTGAACCATTCAATTATTGATCTGAAAAATTCAACTATTTTTTCAAAAAAGCTCAATTCCTTCGGTTCTTCATCAGTTTTGATTGTATAGTCATCACCGTTCCAGTTCTTTGTCTGAGCAGATAACCAATTAATTCTTGCATTTAAATAATCCCGGAAAAATTCAACAGAATTCTTATAATTCTTTTCTGCACCTTTCTTAACAACAATAAGGCGTTCGGAATCACTGTCCCACATAGTGCAGTTCATCTTCTGTGACTGTTCAAGCAAAGCATACTGTTCATCAATAACACCGTTTTCAGCAGTAAGCTCTTTAACAGCCTGATAAAAATAACCGTTTTTGCTGTCAAGTGCTTTTTTTACTTCGTTACGGAAACCTTCAATTTTAAGAAGAGCATCTATAAGATATCTTTCTGTCATATAGAAATTTTCAGGGTTTCCGGTTTTTTCCGCATTTGAATATGTACTACCGTAACATTTGTCGTAATCCCAGACGGGACCTGCATACATGATGTCTGAGTCTGCGGGAAGATAGAAATATGTTGAAGATCTGAAGCCGTCCTGATTTTTGGCAAGCTCATTTATAAGATAAAGTTTTACCAATGAATTAAGATCACAATATTCATAATAATATTTACCCGTTGATGCATTATAGCCATTTTTACTGTAAACTGCCGTTTCAAAATCCTGCCAGAACTGACTTATGTAAGCACCTGTATTTTTTGTGAGATATTCAGGATTTTTTGTTACAACACACTGACCGTTTTTTGTCACAAAACCACTTTGTTCATCGGGATATCTGTTTGAAAGCTCAAGTTCAAGAAGAAATGCATGGTGTGTTGTACCATCTGCATATGAAGGCTCTGCAAGTCCTTTTACATATTTATATGAACCCTTGCTGTCTTCTGCAGCTGCAGTATTACCCTTGCTTGAAGTTGTTGCTGCTACAACAACAGGATTTTCATATGCATCATTACCTTCATTAACTTCTTCAATCATTGAATCAAGGTCATCGATATCAACACGTGATTTTGCAACCTCGGTTTTCTCTGTAAGAAGATATGTTCCGCGATACTCACCATCATAATAAAGTTCAACATTTTCATATTTGGGAGTAAAAGCAAGACCTATTTTTTCTGCAAGTGAAAAAGTAACAGAATTTCGTATAAATGAATAATCCACAAAATTTGCAAGAAGAATCCATGTTTTGCTTGCCTGTGAGGAATCATTATTTATAATGTCAATTTTATCAGAAATTTTTATCTGATAAGGCTTTTTATTATGATAGAATGTTGAGTTGCCTCTGCCTTTTATCTGAGTCAGTTCACCTGCATAATCAGCTTCACCGTCGGCACCGACAATTGAAATAAGACCGGATGCTTTATTATCTTTGTTCTTTTCAACCCAGTTTCTGCCTTTATTGACAGGGTCATTACTCACAATATGAATTGAACGGATATTTGCCGAATGCATAATTACAACAGTCAGCTCTTCACCGTCTGCACTGAAAGTAACTTTATATTTATCTTTTACGCCATTAAAAAGTGATGTCAGATCAAATGCCTCACCGTTTTTAACTTCAGCACTACCTGATTCACCTGTTACAGTAACTGATTCCTTATCACCGAAATCAAGAACAAGTTCACTCAGATCAGCGGCAGAAGGTAAAAACAGATATGACTCACCCTTTTGCATCTGAACATTAACCTTAGTATTAGTATCATCAACATCTGCAAAATAACTCACATCAATTCCGCTTGCAAAGGCAACTACGGAAAACATAACCATAACAAACACAGTTAATATCACGGTAAAAACAGTTTTTTTCAGATTTTTTCTCATCAGATATTCCTCCTGAAAATAAATTTCTCATATTTTTCTTGCAGAAAAATAAAAATAATGCTATATTATATTAAATTATATATCAACAACAATTAATTGTCAATAATTTCATAATTCAGGGTGAGAAAAAATGATAGGATTAGGAACGATTATAAACACCGCCGCAATTATTATAGGTGGACTCGGAGGAATGCTTTTCGGAAAAAAGTTCCCTGACAGACTACAGGATACAATAATGAAAGCCAACGGCATCTGTGTTATTTTTATAGGCATTGCAGGGGCATTGCAGGAGATGTTCTCCGTAACTCCTGAAGGAAAACTCGAAAGCGGCGGCACAATGATGATGATAGGCTGTATCATCATCGGTTCAATTATCGGCGAATTACTCAACATTGAGCATCATCTTGAGCGTTTCGGGGAGTGGCTGAAAAAGAAAACAAAGAGCGATAAAGACACAGGCTTTGTTGACGGCTTTGTTACGGCTTCACTTACCGTATGCATCGGTGCAATGGCAGTTGTCGGTGCTGTTCAGGACGGCATAAACGGTGATTATTCGATTCTTACGGCAAAATCCGTTCTCGACCTTATTATTATAATGATTATGACAGCATCAATGGGCAAAGGATGTATTTTCTCTGCAATCCCCATTGCAATTTTTCAGGGTTCAATCACTATCCTTGCAACATTTATTGAGCCCGTACTTACAGAAACAGCACTCTCCTACCTCTCACTTACAGGTAATATGCTCATTTTCTGCGTAGGTGTCAACCTCACATGGGGTAAGATGATAAAAGTCGCAAATATGCTCCCGTCAATCTTCATTGCGGTTATATGGGCATTGGTTGAGGGATTGATAAAATAAACTGTAATTTGTAGGGCTGTTGCCCGACAAAAAGAATAAAGAAGAAATAATAAATAATAAAATCGGAAGCCCTGCGGGCTTTGATTATATAAATGGGGTTTAAGGGGCTTGCCCCTTCCAACATTATTCTTTATTCATTATTATTTATTCTTTC
>JAZSPR010000089.1:0-2927 GCA_045537555.1 Acutalibacteraceae bacterium
AAAAAATTATGGTTTCAGCAGGCGATTTCAGAAACGGCGTAACATTTGAAGAGGACGGCAACGTACTTCAGGTTGTTGAATTCCAGCATGTTAAACCCGGTAAGGGCGCTGCTTTCGTTCGTACAAAGACAAAGAATGTTCTCACAGGTGCGGTTATTGACAAGAGCTATAACCCCTCTTCAAAATTCCCCACAGCATCCATTGAAAGAAAAGAAATGGAATATTCATATGAAGACGGCGGTCTCTACTACTTTATGGATCCCGAAACATATGAAATGGTTCCTATCAACGGTTCAGACCTCAGCGACAACTTCAAGTTCGTAAAAGAAAACGAAGTTTGCCGTATTCTTTCATACAAGGGCAAGGTTTTCGGTGTTGAACCCCCCAACTTCGTAACACTTCAGGTTACAAAGACAGACCCCGGCTTCAAGGGTGACACAGCTACAAACACTCTTAAGCCCGCTACACTTGAAACAGGTGCAGAAATCAAGGTTCCCCTTTTCATTGACGAAGGTGAAATGATTCAGGTTGACACACGTACAGGTGAATACATGTCAAGAGCTTAATCAGCTCAATTAATAATATTAATCAGGGAGGTCAGTTTATGATGACTATTACTGAAAAAGCAGCATACATCAAAGGTCTTGTTGACGGTCTTGAGCTTGATGAAACTTCAAAGGAAACAAAAGTTATCAAGGCACTTGTTGACATCATTGACGATATGGCATTAAGCCTTGCAGATGCAGAAGACGATATCGCAGTTCTCGCTGATGAAATTGACGATATTGAAGAGCATCTTGATGCAGTTGATCAGGATCTTTCAGATGTTGAAAACATCGTTTTTGAAGAAGATGATGATTTTGACGACTGTGATTTTGACTGTGACTGCTGTGACGGTTGCGACGGTCTTTATGATGAATATGACGAAGACGAAGATGAAGACTACGAATATGAAGTAGAATGTCCCGATTGCGGTGAAGTTTTCGTTTTTGATGATTCAGCATTCGTGACTGATGATCCTCTCACTTGTCCCAACTGCGGTTTCGTTATTGATGAAATCGAAATTGAAGACGAAGAAGACGACTGATATAAAGGGAGGTTATTCTGATGAACGACTCACTCAACGGCATCATCAACGGCGCACACGATGTACTTGATAAAATTGAAAACAGCGGTATCGTTGATTCAATCGGCGGCGGCAACGTAATGCTTGATCCCGCTCCCGAAATGAGCAATATTATTGCTCAGATATTCGCAGCTATCATTGAAATTTTCTCAATATTCAGAAACATGTTTAAAATTGCGTAATTAATGATTACAAAATCGTCCGTTCTGCGGGCGATTTTTCTTTTAAGAGAAGAAAAATACAAACTATTGCTCTTTACTGCAGTTTTCTTTGATTAAATTGCCGATTGCGGTATAAATTAATATATGATATAATTTTGATGTATAATTTTTTGGGAGGACTTTCCGATGTTCAATGATTTTATGAATACTGCTTCTTACATCGTAAACTTCGATAAAGAAGTTGCAGATGCAATGAATCTGGAGCTTAAAAGACAGAGAGATAATATAGAACTTATCGCATCTGAAAATATTGTTTCACCTGCTGTTATGGCAGCTATGGGCAGTGTGCTTACAAACAAATATGCCGAAGGCTACTCAGCAAAGAGATATTACGGCGGTTGCGAATGTGTTGATATCGTTGAAAACATTGCAAACGAAAGAGCAAAGGAACTCTTCGGCGCAGAATATTCAAACGTTCAGCCTCATTCAGGCACACAGGCAAACATTGCAACCTACTTTGCACTTCTTAACCACGGAGACACAATTCTCGGCATGAGCCTTGCTCACGGCGGTCACCTTTCACACGGTTCACCCGTAAATATGTCAGGTAAATACTTTAACTTTGTTTCATACGGCGTAAATGACGAAGGCTTCATTGATTATGACGAGCTTGAAAGACTTGCAAAGGAATCACAGCCCAAGATGATTGTTGCAGGCGCTTCAGCTTACCCCAGAACAATCGATTTTGAAAGAATCGGCGCTATCGCAAAGTCAGTCGGCGCAATTTTTATGGTTGACATGGCTCACATTGCCGGTCTTATTGCCGCAGGAGTTCATCCCTCTCCCGTACCCTATGCCGATATCGTAACATCAACAACACACAAGACACTCAGAGGTCCCAGAGGCGGTCTCATTCTTGCAAAGAATGATTTCGGTCTTGCTCTCAACAAGGGTATTTTCCCCGGTTGTCAGGGCGGTCCTCTCATGCACATTATTGCCGCAAAAGCAGTATGTTTCGGCGAAGCAATGAAGCCCGAATTCAAAGAATATCAGCAGAAAGTTGCCGAAAATGCAAAAGCACTTGCACACGGTCTTGTTTCAAGAGGTATCAACCTCGTTTCAGGCGGTACAGACAATCATCTCATGCTCTGCGACCTCCGCTCAGCAGGCATCACAGGTAAAGAGCTTGAGCACAGACTTGACGAAGTACGCATCACAGTAAACAAGAATGCAATCCCCAACGACCCCGAAAAGCCGTTCGTAACAAGCGGTATCAGAATCGGTACTCCCGCAGTTACAACAAGAGGTTTCGATACAGCAGATATGGACAAGATTGCAGAATGCATCCACCTTGTTGCAACAGACTTCGAGAACAAGAAGGATTACGTAAAAGCAGAAGTTGAAAAGCTTACAGCCGCACACCCCCTTTACGAATAATCAACCCAAAAGCTCTCTTATGAGGGCTTTTTTCTTTTAAATATCTTAAAAGCAACATCAAAAAAAGGGGCTGTAAAAAAACTTTTGTTTTTTTACAGCCCCTTTTTAGGGGATAGGGAAAAATGCGCAGAATGAACAAACTGAGCCCAAACAACGCATCTGCGTTGTTTGGGGTTACCCGAAGGCGTACAAAGGTACGTCGA
>JAZSPR010000052.1:0-10200 GCA_045537555.1 Acutalibacteraceae bacterium
CAACTCTGCCTTCTTGGTAGATAAAAATCAAACAAAATTAATCGTAGTTGGGGGATACTCTGATTCTGCTTGTTTTTATCAATTATTTTTTGCTTTTATGCAGTTTTTAGAGGTGCCCAATTCTCAATTCTCAATGCTCAATTGTGGAAAGGGCTTCGCCCTTTGACCCATTTATATAATTCAAGCCCGAAGGGCTTCCGAAATTGCGAATTGAGCATTTCAAATTGCGAATTTGAAAGACCCCGACAAATTATTGTTTATATATCAATTTTTACCCCGTTAACCTCAACCGCATCGTTCACACAAATCATTATGTATTTAACTCCGCCTATAATCTGTGTTGAAACAAGGTCTGTTCTTTCGGGATTGACTTTGATTGAAACATCAGCCATACTGACTTCAAATTTCTTTGTGTCAACGATTGCTTTCGGCTCAAGTTCTGCGTTTCTTCCGAACTGCTCTTCAAACTTCTCGCCGAATTTTTCAACCTTTTCTTCCTCAACACCGCAGTATTCAAGAACTGTCTTGAGCTTCAATTTTGAGAGAGTCAGGGGTTCTTCCTGCCTTGTTTCCTTATGCTCCTGAATCATTTCGCTTATCTGGTCATGAACACTTCTTACAACCTGAAAATCGCATTCTCCCTCGAGGGATTCACGCAAGCAGGAATCAAAATTATCTTTCTTTTCGGGTGCAGACATAGGCAGATCCACATTAAAAATTGTCTTTATAAAAGACGGATGAACATTTGCAATATCCTTTGTGTAATAAAGTGCGTTGTAAATATTTGTTGCTCTGTCGTCAAAGCAGGGGAACATAAAACCGATTTCAGGTTTGCCTATCATTGTGTGTTCGCCGATAGCCTTGATTGCACTGTCGCTGGGTCTGTAGCAAAGGCCTGCCTTGAGAGGCTTCACAGGACAGACACAGCAGACAAAATATGAGAATACTTCCGAGGAATCCTCTGCGATTTCGCCGTCTTTAGCCTTTGTGTAAACATCATAGTTGTCACTTGCAATAAGAATGATGTAACTGCCCTCAAGATGCGTGCTTTTCGCAATTTTCTCAAAAAGAGTGATAACGGGCTGTTCCTCATTGAGCTTGGTGTTTTTAAGCTCCATAAGAAGCTTGTGTTCTTCGCTTTCCATAACCTGCTGAGGAGTGTATTCAAGGTTTATAATGTTTGTACCCATACCACCCGAAAGAGTCTTTTTCATGATAGCGAGAAGTTGTTCGGATTCATCCTCTGTACAGCTTGACATGGGCTGTTCAAAAAGCTTCACAATTTCGCCCTTTTCATTCACAAGGCAACCCTTGATGCTGAAAATGGTGTTCTTATTCGGTCTGAATCTTCTTTTTATTTCTCTGAGTTGCTTATCAGTCATTGTTTTTCTCCTTTAAAAATTGTAAAAGTCCCGTACAGCCGTCATATATATCGTTATATGTCACTTCAAAACGACCTGTATACCACGGGTCGGCGACATCGCCTTTGCGGGATGTAAAATCCATCATTTTACATACTTTGCCGTCGGGGTCTGAACCTAAAATCCTCATTGCATTACGGACATTGTTTGAATCCATACAGATAAACATATCATATAATGCATAATCGCTTTTTTTCAGCTGAACGGCTCGTTTGCCCTCACATGTGATACCGTGTTTTTTAAGCTCTGCCTTTGCAGGGGGATAAACGAGATTGCCGACACCGTTCCATATCTCCTCGGTGCTTGTTGCAGAGGATGAAACAAAGATTTCTTTTAATCCCTGTTTGTTTATCATATCTTTCAATATAAATTCCGCCATAGGTGAACGACAGATGTTACCGTGGCAGACGAACATTATTTTTGTCATAAAAGCGCACTCCATAGTATGTTGTCAGACCGTATGGGTGTTATTATATCACAAACAGAAAACAACCGCAACCTTAAAATAAAGTTGCGGAGCAGAGTATTATTCTTTATTCAGTTTACAGATGCCGTTGATTTTATACAGGTTGCCGTAATCAAAATGAAGATTTATAGTATTTAATCCGTCTGACAATTCAGTTTCAGACTGACTAAAAAGCTTTTTACCCTGAAAAACCGCAAATCTTATTTTACCGTCATCTTCCCATGGTACATTTTCAACGAGAGAAAACACAGGCTCAGTATTTATTTTCCTGCCGAATAATTCATCAACGGAAATATGAAATACTTCTGCAATAACGGGCAACAGCATAATATCAGGGGAAGAGAGTTGCTGTTCCCATTTTGAAACCGCCTGGGGAGAAACATTGAGTTTGTATGATAGTTCTTCCTGTGTCATGGCATTCAGTTTTCTGTAATATGCAATCCTGTTGCCGAGTGATAAGTTGTTATTCATAATGTATTGTCATCCTTTCTCTTTTGTTGATTATATAATACCGAAGTTTCAACGAAATTAAAAGATAAAGGATTGATTATTTCTGTTACTGTTGGTTTAGTTTATGATATACTGTTGCTTTTTTACGGATAAAAAAATCCAAGCCTTGCGACTTGGATTTTCTGGCGGAGACGGAGAGATTCGAACTCTCGAGCCTTTTCAGGCTAACGCATTTCGAGTGCGCCCCGTTATGACCACTTCGATACGTCTCCTCATATTGCTAAAATATTTTATCAAAGTATTATTCTTTTGTCAATAGTATTTTATCTTTCACATATTGAAAAAATTATTTAATGTGTTAAAATATAATCATCATTTTTTTCATGAGGTCATTATGGATTACTCTCAGTTCAGGGACAAATTCAATATCACTCTCAACGAACAGCAGTCCGATGCCGTAAAGGCTGTCAACGGTGCTGTTCTGCTTCTTGCTGTGCCAGGAAGCGGAAAGACGACTGTTCTTGTAAGCCGTCTGGGATATATGATTTACTGTCTCGGCATTGCTCCCGAAAAAATCCTGACGATGACCTACACCGTTGCCGCAACTGCCGATATGAAGAAGCGTTTTGTTTCGTTTTTCGGTGATGAATACGCATCCCGTCTTGAATTCAGGACAATAAACGGCGTATGTGCAAGGATTATTTCGTATTATGAATATATAACGGGCAGAAAAGCCTTTGACCTTATGACCGACGAAGGTGAAATTGCCTCTCTTTTAAGGGGAATTTATCACAAAGTCACGGGCAATTTTGCCGTTGAAGGCGATGTAAAAAGCATCCGTGCACTTATAACCTATGCGAAAAATATGATGCTCAGCGATTCTGAAATCAAGGATCTTGACAAGGATTTTTCCCGTTTTTCTGATATATATAACGAATACTGTTCCGTCCTTCTTGAAAAGAAACTTATGGATTACGATGACCAGATGGTCTATGCCTACAGAATACTGAAAAAATACACGGATGTACTTTCTTATTTCCGTGGTGTCTATGAATACATATGTGTTGACGAAGCTCAGGATACATCAAAAATTCAGCATATGATTATCCGTCTGCTTGTGGGTGAAAAGCACAACATTTTTATGGTCGGTGACGAAGACCAGAGCATTTACGGTTTCCGTGCCGCATATCCTGAGGCACTTATGGAGTTTTCCCGTGTTTACCCCGATGCAAAGGTACTTATGCTTGAAACGAATTACCGTTCAACGGTCAATATTGTTGAAAAGGCAGGCTCATTCATTAAACGGAATAAACACCGTCACGAGAAGAATATGACAGCATCCCACGGAGAGGGAAAACCCGTCTGCATTGTCGAAGCCGACAACAGACAGTCACAGTATGATAAAATCATTTCACTTATAAAGGCAAACGACGGTGAAATTGCGATTCTTTACCGTGACAATGACAGCGCAATCCCTCTTATTGACCTGTTTGACAGGCAGAAGATAAAATACAGAAGCCGTGGTGTTGACAGCACATTTTTCACAAATCCCGTTGTAAGGGATATTCTTGATATTATCCGTTTTGCCGAAGACCCGACAGATGCGGATGCTTTCCTTTCCGTTTACTATAAATTCGGTCAGGGAATCAGCAAGGAAATTGCAACCGAAGCAGCTGAAATTGCCCGTCAGGAGAAGATTTCACCTCTTAAGGCTATGCAGAATTATATCAATTTACCTAAATGGCTTGAATTCAATGTCCGTGAACTGATTTATAATTTCGATATGCTCTCCCGAGAAAAGGCTTTCAGCGCTCTCAGACGGATTGTTTATTATATGGGCTACAGAGGTTATCTCGATTCCAGAAATGCCGATACAAGCCGTCTTGACATTCTTTTTGCACTTGCAAAACAGATTGATAAGCTGACTGATTTACCCGCAAGACTTTCGGAGCTTGAAAAAATCATAAAAGACGGAGCATCAAGAAATGCAGATGTCATTCTTTCAACAATCCATTCAAGTAAAGGTCTTGAGTATGAAAAAGTGTTGCTTATTGATGTCATTGACTCTCTTTTTCCGAAAACGGAAATGAGTGATTATTCGCCCGAAGACGAAATGACAATGGAAGAGGAAAGAAGACTTTTCTATGTAGGCATCACAAGAGCAAAAAAAGAACTTCTTCTTATGAAATACGCCGAGACGGGGCAAGGAAGCGGATTTGTGTCACATTTCATAAGCAAAACAAAGACAAGCACATATACCCCGAAAAAGCAGACTGCAGACATTTCGGATTTCACAAACGGAAAAAGTGTCTTTCACAAAAAGTTCGGTACGGGTAAAATCAAAGAAGTCAGAAACAGTATTGCAATAATTATTTTCGATAAAGGCGAAACAAAATTTATCGATCTTAATATTGCAGTAAAGAATGGTTTATTAAAAGTGAAAGACAAACAGTAATTTGTCGAGGTCCCCTCGACAAATTAAATTGGCAATTAGCAATTATCAATGCGCAATTTCGGAAAAGGCTCCGCCTTTTGAACCATTATAATGGGGTTAAGGGGCAAAGCCCCTTCCACAATTGCGAATTGCGAATTTCCAATTGCGAATTTTTGTCGGGCACAGCCCGACAAATTCTGATTTGTCAAAAAAGAACGCCTTCCTCGGGCGTTCTTTCTTATTCAATAAGTTCATAATCACCGCTTCTGAGAATTCTCAGAAGGTCATCGTTAGTTTTTATCGGTTCTTTAGTAATAATGCCGCCTGTTGCAAGGTTTTTCGGTCTGTGAAAATCACTTCCGCTGATTTTTACAGCCATTTTCTTTTTATTGAACCAGTCAAGTGCCATTTTATTGCGTTCTTTGCTTGTTTTTCCGTTATGGACTTCCGCACCGTCAAGATATTTATGCTTAATTCTTATCATCCATTCCCTGAACGGATGCGCCTGAACAACAATCATATTATTTTCTTTTGCAAGCTTATAGAATTTTCTCGGATAGAGCTTCATAAGGTTACCATTGTTTCTCAGGAATTCTTCCGTAACACCGTAAACGAGAAAATCGTTTGCTGTTGCGTAATATCTTATCTCCATTCCCAGAAGCACGGTAAAATCATCATCAGCCTCTTTGAGTGCCTCTTTATAACCTTTTAAATAAAAATCCATATCGGTCTGGGGTCTGTAAACACGTGACGGTTTGAATGTCATAGGTGAATAATGGTCCGTTATAACAATTCCGCTGTAGCCCTTTTCTTTATACATTTTAACAATTTCACGGGCAGGAACCTGACCGCAGAGGCTTGTTTCTTTTGTATGGCAATGGAGTTCGTATTTATACTGCATTTTTTCACTTCCTCCCGGTTATATTAACAGATTTTCGATATACGGTCAACATCTTGAAAAGAAAAAATAAAAATGTTAAAATTATTTGTAACCATTTCTCGTTTCTTATGTGTATATATAACGGAGGCAGAAAAATTATGCTTTTATTTTATCTCGGTGTCATTGAAAGTGATGACGGAAAACGTACATTTGAATATTACTATGTAACATACCGCCGTCATATGTTTGTTGCGGCGCAATCCGTTCTGCATAATGAATCTGATGCGGAAGATGCCGTACACAACGCCTTTCTGGGCATTGCAAAGCATATTGATATTCTGCTTTCGGCAGACGAATCAAAGGGCAGATGTTATTGCATAAAGGCTGCTAAAAATGCGGCTCTTAACATTGCGAGAAAAAACAGCCGTACCGATTCTGCAGTAAGCATTGAAGACATGTATGACGTTGCAGACGAGAAATCATTTGAAGAGCTTATCGAAAAGAGCGAATATGAAGAGGTTCTTGATGTTATCAGGAATATGGATGAGACATACCGTGACACACTTTATCTCAGATATGTAATGGATATGCCCGTAAAAAAGATTGCTCAGGTGCTTGACAGAAAAGAATCAACCGTCAAGCAACAGTTGGTACGCGGTAAAAAGATGCTTATTAATTCTCTTTCACGGGAGGTGATGACTGCAGATGGCAAGTGAAATGTTGAAAAAGGCACTTATTGTGTCGGCTGATGAGGAGTATTTTAATATAGAAAAAACATGCGGGACTTTAAACTGGGAACCGTCGGATAATTTCTGTTTGCGCATGGATGACCTTTTAAAACAGACTGAGAAACGTCGTTTTTATAATGTCAAAAAAGTTTTGCTTGTTGCGGCAGTTATTTTGCTTATCGGTGTGATGACTGTTTTCTCATTTGCAAGTGTGCGTGAAAATGTGATTAACTTTTTCAAGGAGTATTATTACACCCATTTTGAGCTTGAATACGGATTCAACGAATCGGGCGATATTATTGAGGGTGAAGGAATAGACACGGTTTACGCATTTTCATATCTGCCCGAAGGTTTTGAAAAATCAAATGTCACGCTAAACGACCATTCAGTTATAACTGAATTTGAAAAAGCTGACGGTGATGCGATAATCCTTTCGCAGGGGGACGGTATCACAAAACGCAATGTCGATGTCGAAAGGCTCCAAAAATCAGAAATTGTGTCAGACGGAATAATTTATGAAGTTTATACGGAAGAGGATTACATATTCATCATGTGGAACACCGAAAAATATACTTTCAGCATTGATTATTTCGGAAAAATGACACCGCAGGAAATTATTGACCTTGCAAAGACACTCAAAGGAGAAGAAAAATGAAAAGAATAATATGTATATTTGTCTGCCTTATAATGCTTTTAAGCTCTGTTTTCACTTCATCTGCCGAAGATGAAACAGATTTTGAGTGCGAAACTCATCCGTCCGGAGTTGGTGATTTCGTCGACAGTGCAAGACCGCCATATGCCGAGATAAACAATATCAGCCTTACGTTTTATATCGTAAACGGAAAAGCTTACGCTTCATATTCGGTTTCGGCAAAAACAGCAGGTGTCACAGTTAATGTAAAGCTTGAAAAACAGACGCTCGGCTTTCTCTGGACTGATGCCGGAAAAGAGCAGACCGAAAAAACCGATAAAAAATATATTTCGGGTTCATATTCAGCCGCTGTAAAGGACAGCGGCACTTACCGCATTGTGCTTGAAATAAAAGTAAACGGTGAAACAGATGAAAAAGAAGCTGTATACGAATATGACAAAACAAAAGTATACGGCGATGCTGTTGCAGACGGTGTTATACGGGCAAACGATGCAAGACTGATTCTCCGCTATTCTGCAAAGCTTGAAAAATATACAGAAAAACAGAAAATATTGTGCGACATCGACAGTAACGGCAACATCACCGCCGCTGATGCAAGAATTACATTAAGACTTGCGGCAAAGCTTATTTAAAAAAGGGGAATACTTATGAAAAAATTATCATGCATTCTTCTCTGTTTTATGATGCTTTACGGCTCAGCCGTTAATACATCTGCAGAAACAGTTACAGATCTGTCAGGGGAAGTTGTTTCCGAGAGTGAATTAGGTGCAAGACCGCCATATGCCGAGATAAACAATATCAGCCTTACGTTTTATATCGTAAACGGAAAAGCTTACGCTTCATATTCGGTTTCGGCAAAAACAGCAGGTGTCACAGTTAATGTAAAGCTTGAAAAACAGACACTCGGCTTTCTCTGGACTGATGCCGGAAAAAAGCAGACCGACAAAACCGATAAAAAATATATTTCGGGTTCATATTCAGCCGCTGTGAAGGACAGCGGCACTTACCGCATTGTGCTTGAAATAAAAGTAAACGGTGAAACAGATGAAAAAGAAGCTGTATACGAATATGACAAAACAAAAGTATATGGTGATGCTGTTGCAGACGGTGTTATCCGTGCAAACGATGCAAGACGGATTCTCCGCTATTCTGCAAAGCTTGAAAAATATACAGAAAAACAAAAGACAATATGTGACATCGACAGTAACGGAGTTATCACAGCCGCAGATGCAAGAATTACATTAAGACTTGCGGCAAAGCTGATTTAAAAGGAGGAATTTATATGAAGAAAATAACGGCACTTATTTTGGTGGTAATCATACTCTCAGTTTCATTTTCATTCTCTGTTTCGGCTCAGTTTGCGATTAATCCCGAAATTGATGAAATAATCGGTTGCTTATACGGAGATTATGCCCCGAGAGTTGAACCTGCAAATGAAAATTACCCCGGGAATATGCTAAAAAATGAATATTACAAGACATATTACAATGAGCTTCTGGATATTAGTTATAATACTTTCAGACAGTTTGAAGAACACATAAGGGACATTGATTATATCTCTTACTATGCAGATAATCATATGAACAAAGATATAAATTATATAACTCTGATTTTTTCCGGGGCAATTATCCCCATGCTAAACGGTTCGGTAAGCTTTCATAACAAGTCTGTTCTGCAAAAGTATTTCAATGAAGATGAAATACTTTATGTGAGTGATTATTATTCTTGTGCTGTGGTTGAAATAAGTAAAGAGAAAAAAGATATTGTAAAAGAAATAGAAGAACTTGCATTTATCGGTGATGCATTTTTCATTTACAGACCATATTATACTGACGATGCCGGCGAATTTACACTCGGCAATGTTACTGGTTCCCAGACTCATTCATATCACTATGATCCTGTTAACAATGTAACATCCGCCGATGCAAGAATAATTCTGAGATTTTCGGCAAACCTTGAAAAGCCTGAAAAAGAACTGAAAAGATTTTATTTTTGTGCAGATATGAATTTTGACGGAAAAATTAATTCTGCCGATGCAAGACTTGCTCTTCGCACATCCGCAAAACTTGAAAAAGAATATGTCATTTCATTTGGTTCTGGAACTCGCTGGTCAGATGGGATATAAAAGAAGTCAGGCTGATGCCTGACTTCTTTTGACAAATCAGAATTTGTCTAAAAAAAGAGACATCCTTCTTAACAGGATGCCTCATACTTATTTTTAAATTATTCTGTTGTATAGTTATCGAAATATCCCTGAATGAAGACAATGGGTGTACCCTTGTCACCTGAACCTGATGTAAGGTCACAGAGTGAACCGATAAGGTCTGTAAGACGACGGGGTGTTGTACCCTCGGACGCCATATTACCTACAAGGTCGTTATCCTTGGAAACTATCTTTTCCTTGATTGCCTCCTTAAGCGCATCACCGGAAAGATCTGCAAAATCGTTATCTGCAAGATACTTAAGCTTAAGCTCGTTGGGTGTGCCGACAAGACCGTCGGTATAAGCAGGAGATACAACAGGATCAGCAAGCTCCCAGATTTTACCCTGCGGGTCTTTGAAAGCGCCGTCGCCATATACCATTACTTCAACGCACTTTCCTGTCTTTTTAAGGATCTCCGACTGGATATCCTTTACAAGATCAAAGCACTCGTTGGGGAAAAGCTTAATTTTATCCTCGGTTGATTTATTTGAACCGAGAAGACCGTATTTTGAGTTATAGCCACTGCCGTTTACAGACGATGTAAGAATATCATCAAGACCGCAGACAGCCTTTGCACCGTTTTCAAGAAGAATTCTCTTTGTACGTGCGCGGGTATGGATATCACAGGTAAGAACACAGTCGGTATAGTTTAGGATAGTTTTTGCCTGATTTGCAAACACTATCTCAACCTCAGCGCCTGCATCCTTTATAATTTTTGAGTAATAGTCAACATAGTCAACACCTGTAAACTCATGCTTGTTTTCACCGAAAAGCTCACGGTATTTTTCAAGCGAGAGTACATCCGAATAAGGATTGACACCCGCATCATCAAGCTGGTCATATGTGAGAAGTGCATTACCCACCTCATCACTGGGGTATGAGAGCATAAGCACTACCTTTTTACAGCCCATAGCTATACCTTTAAGATTGATTGCAAAACGGTTACGGGAAAGGATTGGAAAAATA
>JAZSPR010000055.1:0-25036 GCA_045537555.1 Acutalibacteraceae bacterium
ATGGAATCACCCTGAAAAAGAATAACTTTTGACATAATATCACCTTTTTTAGTAATGAAGAAAACAATGATTTATCATACTAATTAACTGGCATCCGCCTTACGTTAATTCAGTTATAAAAAATCAGGAGCTGCGTTAACAGCTCCCGTTAATCATTTTAGAATGTACCTGACTTTGCATACTCAACAAGAAGTGCGGGGAGAGTCTTGAGGAACATGGGAACCCACTTGCCAAGTGTATATGTTGCAAGGCTCATAAAGCTTGATATTGTGTCAGCAATACTGCTCTTCTGAACATTTTCACCTGTGAATGTAGCCTTATTTTCACCCTGTGCCTTTGAAATTGAAAATTCATCAATAACTTTGAGTTCCTGAGTTTCATCATTTACAACATATGATGTAAGGCTGAGTTCGCCGCCGTTTACAGAAACAGTATTGAAGATACCGCCGATGTTTGTTTCATCAAGGTTATCAAGATTGCCGTTTGCGAAGTATTCACCGTTAGCCTGAGCAACTGCAACTGCAAGGAGTTCCTGTGAGAAGTAGTTGTCAAGGATGAATTTACGGAATTCATATCTCTTTGAACCTGTAGCACCTGCAAGGATGTAAGTTGTACCGTTTTCCTGAGAAGTAACAGCATTGTCATTGAGGGGTTTTGTTCTTACATACATATGGTCATGACCTGACATAACAAGGTCAACGTTTGTTTCATCGCATACTGCTGCAAGTGATTCCTGAAGATAACATGCATCGGGCCACTTGATATCCTTACCGAGTGAGTAAGGTGACTTGTGCATAAGAACTACTTTCCAGTCAGCATCAGTTGAATTCATGTCATTTCTGAGCCATGTAAGCTGTGCATTTGAAATAGCAATCATATCGTTTGTGTTAACAACTGCAAAGTGAATGTTGCCGTAATCAAATGAATAGTTTACACCGTTGTTTGTCTGAACACATTCTGTTGTGTCGACATTGAACATAGCGTTGAACCAACCTGAGCTGCTGTCGTGGTTTCCTGTAACGGGAACGTGAGTTGTGCTTGTGTTGATACCGCCGAAAGACTGAGAATAAAAATCCCATTCTTCATTTGTGCTGTCGTTTGTGTAGTCACCGAGAGTTGCATAGAATTCAGCATCGGGCATGATTTCAAATGCCTTATCAACAACTTTACGACCTACTTCAAAATTATCAAAATCACTTGCCTGAACGTCGCCTACAACAATGAAGTCAACACTATCGTCACCGTCATCTGTTGCGAATGAACCTTCACAAGTTGCTGCACCTGCTGTGATTGTGTATGTATAAGCTGTGCCTGCTGTAAGACCTGTCACATATGCTTTGTGCATAATGTTGCCTTCCCACTCTTCGCAGTCATATGTAACTGTTGCATCAACCTTTACACCGTCTGCATAGATTGCGATTGAGCATTCTGCATCTGCAGGTGTGTACCATGTGAAGCCTCTTGATGTAGCTGAGTCACCGTTGACTACGCAAGAAACTCTTGAAATTGCAACATCGCTTTCAGCACTTGTGCCTACAGCTCCGCCGAAAAGAAGAGCAAAGCAAAGAACGATACTTAATACCTTAAACATTGACTTTTTCATTTTAAAGCCTCCAAATATAAATTTACACAAGTATTTTATACTATTCGGGAAAAAAAATCAAGCATAATCTGTAAATTATGCCTGAAAATCTTCAATTAAAATGCAGGTTCCTTGAATCTTTCAAGGAAATCGTTGCAAAGAGCATTCCTGAAATTGGGATGAGCAATTGAAATCAACGCTCTTGCACGTTCTTTCATTGTTTTCCCTTTAAGCTGAGCAATTCCGTATTCGGTAACAACATAATTTACATCATTTCTTGTTGTAGTAATTGCGGAATACTCTGTTATAACGGGAACAATCCTCGAAACAGTACCGCTTTTTGCAGTTGAGGGCATTGCGATGATTGATCTTCCGCCTTTACTCATTGTGGCGCCTCTTACAAAGTCAACCTGACCGCCGACACCCGAAAACTGAGTAAGACCCATTGTATCGGAAACAACCTGCCCCTGCAAATCGACCTGAAGACATGAGTTAACGGACACCATATTATCATTCTGAGCAATTACTGCGGGATTATTGACATATTCAATCGGATGCATTTCAACAGCGGGATTATGGTCAAGAAAGCGGAACAGCTTCTCCGTACCGAATGCAAATCCGAGAACACTTTTACCGTGATGGATATTCTTTTTTGAATTATTGATGATACCCTTTTTTATAAGGTCAATTATGCCGTCACCAACCATCTCGGAATGCAGTCCGAGGTCTTTTTTATTGTGAAGCTCAGCACAGATTGCATTCGGAATTCCGCCGATTCCGAGCTGTATACAGTCACCGTCATTTATAAGCGAAGCACAATGCTTGCCGATTGCTCTTTCAACCTCTGTGATTTCAACTGAAGGAACTTCGGGCAACGGTTCATCTATTTCAACAAAACAATCGAACTCTGAAACATGTTTTATAGCTTCACCGTGAGTTTTCGGAACATATTTATTGACCTGAGCAATTTTGACTTCACAATAATCAAGTGTACTTTTGATATAGTCAACATTTGTTCCCAGAGAAACATAACCGTTCTCATCGGGAGGGCTGACTGATACTATCGACACACGTGGTTTTACAACCTCACGAAGAACCTTCGGGATTTCATAGAAATAACAGGTTGTATAATCTGCAATACCGTCTGATATAGCCTGTCTGTTTGAACCTGAAGCAAAAAAGGAATTATATGTAAAATGTCCCTTGACTTCTTCCCTTGTCCATAAGGTTTCACCGACAATAATCATGCTTGAAACCTGAATATCTTTGAAGTTTTTATAATTTTCAATCATTACCCTTTCAATGCCTTTTGGTTCACAGCAACCGAAAGATGTAACAACCCTGTCACCGTTTTTTATAAGTTTTATTGCTTGTTCAGGAGTAGCGAGTCTGCTTTCATATATTGTTTTCCAGACCAAAAAAATCACCCTTGTCTTGCAAAATTCCTTAAAATTTTAACATAAAACACCCCATTTTGTCAAGTTAGAATAACAAGCTTCGTAACACAAAGACGGCTCCCGACAGGAACCGTCTTTGTGTGTGTTTGTGAAAGGAAAATTTATGTTATAAAGAAAACCGTCAAAGAAAAGAATAAGCTTTATGAGTGCTTACTGTGATTACAAGTATACTCATAAAGCTTAAAAAAATCTTAAAGAAATTCAAGTAATTATTAATATTTAAGAAGTTCTTCCGGATTGTCTGCAATATTCTGTAATGCATCAAGGAAGGGCTTGATTTCACCGAAATCGAGAACACGGTGGTCAAAAGCAATTGTAAGAGGTACTGTTGTCTTGATTGTAATAACATCCTCACCGTTTTCATCCTGAGTAACGACAGGTTTCTTTGTTAATGCGTTAATGCAGATAGCACATACCTGAGGGGGAATGATAATAAGCATTGTAACAGCACCGTCATGACTTCTTGAGATTGAACCTGTGTTTGAAATTGTGATTGTTCCCTGCTTGAGGTCTTTTCCCGTAATTTTTTCAGAATCAGGAATAGCTTTGTATGCTTTTCTTGCTGAGCCTGAAAGTTTCTTGACTCTGTGCTTCTTTGTTGTGACAAATGAACCCACAAGACGCGTAACAACCTTCACAAGCTTACCTTTTGTAAGTTTGTCGATTGTGTCATTGAAAGAAACCTGGAACATTGCTTCATCGAAGTTTGTCTTTTCCATTTTCTTCATCATTTCAGCCATATACTCAGTCATATTACCGAGTGAACGGTTACCCATATCTTCCATTGTGATTGTCATCATTCTGCCGTCAGGAAGAATGACGGGCATTGAAACGTCAATCTGGTCATAGGTTGTGATTTCACCTCTGACGAGTTTACGGTTGAATTCAATATGTGCATTCATTTCAGGAGCTGATTTGAGTGCTTCACAAATAGCCTTCATCATAACCATATTGAATGTGACACGCTTGCCTTCTTTTTTGAGTTCTTCTGCGAATACAGTATATTTCTTATAAAACTCAGTAAGGTCAGGCTCAAAAGTATAACTGCAATGGGGAGCTTCACTCCAGCCTTCAACAGTCATATTTGCAACAATCTTACGCTGAATACCAAAAACTGATACTTTGGTAGGTTTTCTGCTCATTTTACATCCTCCGTATATTAAAGCTGATTCAACATCAACCGAACATTATCGTCGCATTACGACAGCATACTGCAAAATTATAACAGATAAACTTACATTATTGTATATATCCGTGTAAACAAATTGTTAATTTATTTTAACATTTCATCATATTTACATCACAATATAACACACCATGTCCATTAACAAGAAAACGGCTTTCGCCGTACGCCTGCGGCGACCGTTTTCGGTTAGTCCAGCGCCGTGCCCGTAGGGCACGGCGGGACATATTTTATGGAAACGCAAGTTGCCTATAAAGTAAAAAATCAGGGCTGAACAGTAACAGGCTTATCTTCACTCTCATGTTCAAAGGAAATAAAGTTGTTTCTGTCGGCATATGCCCAGCGCATTTCAAAAGCGTGACAACCGTCGCAAGGAACATAAAGCTGTTCTCTTGCGCCTCTTACAACTTTTGCGGGGAGCTTAAATTCTTTACCGTCTGCATCTGCCACATCGCTGTCTTCAAAGAATGTAACGGTATGACCGTAAACAGAAAGAGTCATTTTACCCTTTTCTTTTGTCACATAACCGCCGATAAAATTGACAAGTGTTGCAAGAGGAGCATACCATATACCGTCTATATTCATACAGGGTGTAGGTGAATTCATAAGTCCCAATTCCATACCCTTGAACATCATTCTTGTAAACCTGAATTCGGGAGCAATTGCATACGGAGTGATTTCATCTCTGTCTTTATCAATTGTGCATCTGTCGGCAATTCTGCCGTCATCAAGCATTGATGTAAGTGTCATTTTATTGCCGTCAACTTCAACGATTGCAACCATGCCCTGCTTGACTTCCTGAGGATAGAAAGCCGCATGCCAGACCTTTGAAATGGTTCTTGAGCCGGGAGGATTAGCACCGCTGTTGCCGAGCATATAATGAATTGTACCCTGAGACGGTCTGTCGTAGAGATTTTCTTGTTTCAGGGGGAAGCTTCTTGAGAAATTATGCTCATGACCTGAGAAAACAAGGTCGAACGATTCAAATGCATCTGTCATAACGGGGTATGCATCATAATTCTGACAGTCTGTACCTGAATAGCAGATGGGGAAATGATATGAACCGATTTTCCATGTCTTGTCACAATTTTTGAGTGTTTCAAGAACCCAGTCATTGACATCCTCGGGACCGTTTACACCCATTACGCAGAAACGGACATTACCGTATTCAAACATATAGTTTTCGGTCTTCCAGCCTTCGGGACCGTTATCGGGATAAGCACCTTTAAAATTCTTACCGAAAAATTCGCCGGGTTCGGAATAATATCTGCCGATAGCGTTTCTGTAATCTTTAAAACCGCGGTTATCGTGATTACCCATTGTCATCATAACGGGAGTTGATTCACAGATGCCTTTAAGACCGCTGAAAGCACCGTTCCATTGAACTTCGTGCTGACCGCAGTCTGTATTGTCGCCGCCCGTAAGAATAAATCTTACATCGGGATTTTCTTTGAGTATTCTCTTTACAAAATTCTGAAAATACGAATAATCGGGGCAATCAAAGGGTTGTCCCTGCTGCTGATCCGATACGCAGATAAATTTAAATTTTGTAAGATTTTCGGGAGAAGTGGAGAATGAATACTCCTCACTTCTGAATGATTCATCACCACAGGTGTAAAAATATTTTGTATCGGGTGAAAGATTTGTAAGAAGAGCCGAAAAAATATGGCTTTCATCAATATCACTTACAAAAAGGTCTTTTGATGCATCACAGCGCATCACTTCACCGTCGGCTGTTCTGTAAAGAACAAAGCCGTTTTCAATATCGGTGCTTGTTCTCCATGTGACAGCCATCTGAGTAGCAGCATCACCGTTGATGCTCACCATAATATGGTCAGGCAACTGAGCTGACCCTCTGATAGGTTTTTCCATTTTACATATCCTCTGTTCTGAATGATAATATTATTTCATCTGTTGCAGGTTTCAGCTCACGCTGTGTGACACCTGCAGCATCAAGCATCTTCTTTGATGCGATTGTGCCTTTTGTTGTTGCATATTTGTCTGAAATATATACAACCTCTTTTATGCCTGACTGAATGATAGCTTTTGCACATTCATTACAGGGAAAAAGTGTAACATAAATGCGGCAGCCTTCGAGATTTGCCCCTCTGTTATTGAGAATCGCATTGAGTTCCGCATGACAGACATATGCATACTTTGTTTCAAGCTCGTCGCCTGTTCTCTCCCACGGGAAGACATCATCGTCACAACCTACGGGAAATCCGTTGTAACCGACAGACATAATCTTGTTGCTCTTATTTACAATACATGCGCCGACCTGAGTATTGGGGTCTTTACTTCTCTTTGCAGAAAGAATCGCAATCCCCATAAAATATTCGTCCCAGGAAATGTAATCAGTACGTTTAGCCATAATAACCTCCGAAAATATAAAAATTCGCAATTGGAAATTCGCAATTCGCAATTTCGGAACACCTTACGGTGTTGATTTTAAAATCGGGTTAAAGGGCAGAGCCCTTTCATCAATTGCGCATTGAGCATTGAAAATTGCCAATTAAAATAATTTGCGTGGCAAATTATTTAACTACACCCTTTTTGAGTATCACATTCGCATAAAGTGCACTTTCGCCTGTTGCAACGATTGCATAGGCATCTCTTGCTCTTTCATAGAACTTGAATCTTTCGATTTCTTCAAAATTGACATTGTCCTGATGCTTGTCAACAATTTTTCTGTATTCTTTCCAGATAACGGGGTCAACATCGTCACCGGGTGTTACCTGCATAAGCATAACGGGTGCTTCAACGTATGTATCAAGAGGGAAAAGCTGAAGAATTGCATCAAGAAGCTCGGGCACACCGTGGCCGTCCGCACGTATGAGTCTTTTTGCGTTTGATGCTGCGGGGAAATTGCCGTCACCGATAACGATTTCATCGCTGTGTCCCATCTCATGAAGTATTTTAAGAAGTTCGGGGGAAATGATTGAGGGAATATTTTTAAGCATAAAAATGCCTCCTTAAATTAATTAAAATAATTTTAACATAAAACATTTTTTTCTACAATATAAAAATAAAAAAATATTAACAAATTTTGAAATTTCACTTGAAAAAAGAAAACAAAAGTAGTATTATTGAATTAAGTAAAATTGAGGAAATGTTTTTATTTTTCCTCACAGACTACCCGGTTTTTTATTTTAGGAGGCTACCCCTTTGAGTGGAGATTTACACTGTCATACCAAACTATCTGACGGTACTTTAGGTTTGGAAGAAATAATTGCACTTGCCGCAAAAAGAGGCATTGAAACCATCGCAATCACAGACCACGATTGCCTTGCAGGTACGGTAAGAGCAAAAATCATCGGCGAAAGAAACGGCATAAAAGTTATTCCCGGTGTTGAATTATCCGCTGTCGATTCACGCACAGGCAAAAACGTACATATTCTTGCATACCTTTTCGATAGTCCCGACAGAATTGAAGGTCTTTGCCATACAAACGCAACTTCAAGAAAAAGAGCCGGTCAGTATATGATGTTAAAAGCAACCAAGCGCTACCCCATCACTCCTGATCTCATTATCAAATGTTCACAAGGCTCAACAAATCTTTATAAACAGCACATCATGCATGCACTTATGCAATGCGGTTATACTATGAGTGTATACGGCGACATATATGATGACCTTTTCAATTCAGAGAACAACATCTATGTCCAGCCCAAGTTTGCAGATGTTTTTGAAGTTCTTGAAGCAGTAAAAGAAGCCGGCGGAATTTCAGTTCTTGCCCACCCTGCATTGTATGACAATTTTGATATAATTGATGACCTTATCAAAGCCGGTCTCAACGGTCTTGAAGTATGGCATCCCACAGCAACAAAAGAAACAGAAGAAAAGCTCATTGCAATTGCAAAAAAGAACAAGCTTCTTATGACAGGCGGCAGTGATTTCCACGGAATGTATAATCACGGTGCATGGTCAATCGGTGATTATGTAACACCGAAACAGCAGTTGAGTGAACTTCTCAATTACAAAACAAAAATCAAACGTCAGCAGAAAAAACTTGCTTCTCTTGCAGAAGCTGAATCAGAAGGCTGATAACAAAACTTAATTTTTGGAGTATATTTATGTATAACGATGATCGAGACATAAAAATATTTTCTTTTATGAAGAAAACAGATGAACCTGAAGCTGTTGTTATTGTCGATGAAATGAAAAAACAGGCAATATCAGGCAACCTTCAGAAAGCTAAGAATCTTGGTGATATAATTGCAAGGTCATTCCGTAAAGCTGCTGACAAAAAAGAGCTTCTTCACCTTTCGGAAGACTGCGGTGTTGCCGAACTTACAAGAAACATCAAAGATCAGGCTATTATCCTCTCTGTTTTTGCGGCTGAATATGCATTGAATCATTTCCTTACAGATTCAATTCTTTCAACAACTGCAATTTCTCAGCTTTATGACACACTCACCGATGATTCACCCGAGCTTTACAGCAACCTGCTTGCTTCAACAGCATTTTCATTTTATTACATGAATATTGACATCAAAAACATTGACACAGAAGTTATCGGAAAAACATTTGCCGTATTATGCGATGATGATTTCAATGAAGCGTTATTCTGCTACGGCAAGACGATTTTTGTATCAAGTGTTGAAAGCTACAAAAAAACAATTGAAACAATTGATTTTGCATAAATACCTTCAAGCAGTTACTTAATGTAGCTGCTTTTTGAACATTATAACCACATTTAAATTATACTGTCAGGTGTAAACACAAATGAAAAACAAGAAAAATCCGCATGACGGTCACAGAGATCGGATACGTGAAAAATTTATAAAGGAAGAGAATCTTAAAGCATATGCAGACCATAACATTCTTGAAATGTTATTATTTTATGCAATCCCCAGAGCCGATACAAATGAACTTGCACACAGATTAATAAACACTTTCGGTTCATTTTCTGCTGTATTTGATGCAGATATCGAACAACTCATAAGAGTAGACGGTGTCGGTAAATCAACCGCCGTGTTAATAAAAATGATTCCGTCCGTGATGCAACGTTATTATGAAGACAAAATCAACAATCCTTCTAAAATCACAAACACGGATTCTGCCGCTGAATTCCTGAAAACAAAATTTTTCAATGAAACTGTTGAAACAATGTATCTCATGTGCATGAATAATGACGGAAAAATTCTCAAATTCACACAGATAGCTTCAGGAACTCTCGATTATTCAGAAATCAATTCACGTATGATATTGCAGGAAATGCTTTTATGTAAAGCAACAACCGCAATTATTGCACACAATCACCCCGGCGGTATATGTGCACCTTCTTTATCTGATGTAAACACAACTCAGCAGATAGCATCATTATTATCAAGCATAAATGCAAGGCTTATTGACCACATTATAATTGCCGGTGATGAACATTTTTCATTCTCATCACACAACAAATTAAAATCATGCCTTAACAATAAATACACAACAGATGACCCATGTAATCAGGAGATATACAGATGATAGGATTGATTGATGTAGGCGGAGGAATGCGTGATATTTACGGCGCAGGAGCTCTTGATTATTTTCTTGACAACAACATAATATTTGATCTGTGCATCGGTGTTTCTGCAGGAAGTGCAAATCTTGCATCTTTTCTTGCAGGGCAGAGAGGAAGAACATACAGTTTCTATGCCGAATATGCAGGGAGAAAAGAATATATGAGTTTCAGAAACCTTTTCCGTGACGGTTCATATTTCAACCTCGATTATATCTATTCTTTCCTCAGCAATGAAAACGGTGAAAATCCTCTTGATTTTGACCGTTTTGCAGAAAGCAGGTCTGATTATTACATTGTCGTAACAAACGCAGAAACAGGAAAAGCTGAATATCTGCCGAAAGACTGTATCATAAAAAACAATCTGTGGGCACTCAAAGCTTCATGTGCAATGCCCGTTGCATGTCAGCCGTTTGTTTACGACAACAGAATCTATTTTGACGGCGGTGTCTCAGATCCGATTCCCGTCAAAAAAGCATTTGAACTCGGTTGCGATAAGGTTTTTGTAATTATTCCGAGACCTGTAACAAGAAAAACACGTGAGTTTTCTTCATACATGAAACCTTTCCTTAAAAATTACCCTGACATACTTGACCTTATGAAACATCGTCCTGAAATATATAATAATAAGCTTGATACACTTGATGACTATATAAAAAGCGGAAAAGTCATTCTGATTGCACCTGAAAATGACTATGGCGTCAATATGATGACACGCGACAAAAAGAAACTCGATGCATTCTATAAAAAAGGATATAGTGATGCAGAAAAAGCTTATAATATACAATTAAAATAAAGATGTAAGAAACTGATGTTTTTTACATCTTTTTTATATATACAAAAACGAACTTTTGTTCGATTTTGTATTGACAAACCTGAAACAATGATATATAATACACATGAACATTTGTTCTATTTTCTTATTTTGAGGGTAAATATAATGAAAAGAAAAACCTGCTGTTTTTCGGGGCACAGAAATATTCCCGATAATGAATATCTTGAATTAAAAAAAGCCCTCAGGGAGCTTGTGAGCATCCTTGTAAAACGGGGAATCATTTATTTCGGTTGCGGCGGTGCGAGAGGTTTTGACCTTCTTGCGGCAGAAACAGTGCTTGAAATGAAACGGTTTTATCCTGATATAAAACTTATAATGGTATACCCTTTCAGAAACCAGACGCGATTCTGGAACAACAAAGATACTGAAATATACAATATAATAAAAGCACAAAGCGACAAGCAGGTCTACATTTCTGAAGAATACACAAACAACTGCATGATGATGCGGAACAAACACCTTGTGGACAACAGCCGTTACTGTATATGCTATTTTACGGGCATAAACAGCGGTACGGGCTATACGGTAGGATATGCCGCAAAACACGGGCTTACAATAATCAATCTTGCCCGCAATCTTACTCAGCCGTTTGATATAATATAACAAAACAAAAAAAGGGGATGTAAAAATTGCGTTTCTACATCCTCTTTTATTCTAATTATATTTAATTATTTTTCAACAGGAATAACAATATCGTATTCGGGAAGATATATTCCCTTGCCGAAGTCTCTTGCTCTGAAGATTACTTCATCTTTGTAAACTTCAACTGAATAACCTGTTGCATAGTCACAGTAATCACCGTCATCATTACCTTTACCTGCACCGGGAACATTGACAGAATGGATATTACCTATTTTTTCATAGTTATATTCACCGAAGCCTGTGTGAAGATGACCTGTTATGAAAATAACATTTTTATGTCTGTTAAGTGTAGCCTGAATTAAATCACTCTGCTTACCTACATGACCGGCATTAAGGTTTTTACCGTCACCCCATGTAAGAGGAAGACCATGTGTTTCCTTAAGAGGCTGATGATTCAGAACAAATACGGGTTTACCGGTTGATGTTGCTTCTGTGATTGTTTCGTCAAGCCATTTAAGCTGTTCCATGCTTATATAAGCTTCTTCCATTTCCTCACGGTCAGAACCCATTGCAATAAATGTATATCCGTTGATTTCCATTGAATAAATCATTGAATCAATTTTTCTGCCGGTTGTCTTATAAATGCAGTTATAAAAATTTTTGTATGATTCTTCATAAGGACGAAGTCTGATATCATGGTTACCTGAAGTAAGAATAAGCTCTTTGCCAAAATCATATTCAAGAAGAAGATTTGTGATATCGTTCCACTCAGTCTGAAGGCTGTTTTCCGTTACGTCACCGACAACAACCATTGCATCCTGAGGAGTAACAGCATTATCAACATCCTGAAGAAGATATTCAAAATACTTTATGTTACCGTTCATTGCATTGACCTGAGTATCACCGAGACATGTAAATGTTACACGGACATCATCAGGATTGATTGCCTTAATGGGTGTTTCTGTTGAGGGAGCAGTTGTTGTACCGAACACAAGAGTTATTGCAAGAATCTTTTTCAGAAAACTTGCAATAAGCTCGAAAAACGGACTGAGAATTGACATTATCTGCATATTGTTTATCACCTTTCATTTTCAGGATATAGCCGCCGTACTGAACGACGGCTTTATTTTACTTATTTTTATGAGAATGACTGAAGCTTTGCAGAAACTCTGAGGATTATTCTGGCATCTGCAGCTGTAACTCTTTCTTTACCGTCACAGTCAGCCGCAAGGAGCATAACAGCAGTTCCTGTATCAAGTTTTGCGGAAATTCTCAGCGCAGCTCTTGCATCGGCAGCTGTAACCTTACCGTCCATATTTACGTCACCAAGCATTGCATATGCATAAATCTGCTTACCGTCTGCAGATTTGATAAGACAACCTGTTGTAAGGTCTTTATCATCAGCAAGCTTGTTACCGTTTGCATCAGTAATCTCCCATCCGCTGTTAATCATGGACTGCTTGACCTGAGCGACAGTACCGGGGGTCTTTGCAAGAACAGTCTTATCTGCATCATTCTTAGAAAACATTGCATTATCCTTGAATTCAAGAACTGTTTCTGCAGGTTTTGAATTATCTGTTGCACCGCAACGTGTACACTTGCCGTCTGTACCGTAATTATGACCGAGAGCGTTCTTGGAATCTCTCTTCTCTGAATAATCACAATTTACACACTTATATGTTGTGTATCCCTGTGCAGTACATGTGGGTGTTGTTACAACGCCCTTATCAAAAGTGTGACCTGTTGCCGGAATTTTTTCTGCCTTTGTGTCATTACACATTGAACATGTAAAACTCTTTTCGCCTTCAGCTGTACATGTGGCCGTCTTGATTACAGTTTCCACATAATCATGTGCAATCATAGCTGTTTCATTATCTGTATATGTATTCTTACATACTGTACATGTATAAGTTGTATAGCCCTTTGCTGTACATGTAGGAGCTGTTACAACTCCTGCATCATATGTGTGAGCTGTTACAGGAACTTCTTTCTGTGCAACAAGGATTTCGTTACATACGGAGCACTTCTTACCTTCTGTAAGTCCTGTCTGAGTACATGTGGGAGCTGTTGCAGGAATTGTTTCTTCTGTATGTGAAAGTTTAGCAATCACATCTGTATATGTATCTCCGCAAGCTTTACATGTAAAGTTCTTTTCGCCGTTTTCTTTACATGTTGCTTCTTTTACTATTGTTTCTGCATAGTCATGAGCGATCATTTCTGTTTCATCAGAAACATATGTATCGCCGCAGACACATGTGTATGTTGTATAGCCCTTTGCTGTACATGTGGGATCTGTTACAACCGCAATATAATCATGTGTATGCTCAACACCCAATGCGGGTATTTCTTCCTGAGCTACAAGAATTTCACCGCAGACAGCACAAGCTTCACCTTCTGTAAGTCCTGATTCTGTTTCTGTGGGTAATTTTCCGGGTACTTTAACGGAAGTATGACCGAACGGTTCTTTTTCATCGGCAATGTATGTATCACCGCAACCGAGACAACGGTATGCAGTATAACCGCCGGTTGTACATGTAGGAGCTGTTACTACTTCAACGTAATCATGTGTATGCTCAACACCCAGTGCAGGAATTTCTTCCTGAGCTTTAAGAATTTCTCCGCAGACTGAACATTTTTCACCGTCTGTAAGACCTGTTTCTGTTGCTGTAGGATATTTACCGGGAATGATTTCAGGTGTGTGTCCTGTTGCCTGTGTTTCATCGGCTGTATATGTATCCTCACAGACTGAACATGTATATACTGTATAACCGCCTGTTAAACATGTGGGGTCAGTTATAACAGGAATGTACGTGTGTTCCGATACCGGAACTTCTGTCTGTGCAACTGTGATTTCACCACATACTGTACACTTCTTACCTTCTGTAAGACCTGTAGTTGTACATGTGGGAGCTACTGCAGGAAGGATTTCTTCTTTATGTCCGAGAACGGAAACTTCTGTCTGTGCAACTGTGATTTCACCGCATACTGTACACTTCTTACCTTCTGTAAGTCCTGTTGCCGTACATGTGGGGGCTACTGCAGGAAGAACTTCTTCTTTATGTCCGAGTACGGAAACTTCTGTCTGTTCAACTGTGATTTCACCACATACTGAACACTTCTTACCTTCTGTAAGTCCTGTAGTTGTACATGTAGGTGCTACTGCAGGAAAAATTTCTTCTGTATGTCCGAGAGCGGGAATTTCACTACCGGTTGAAACAGTCTGCTTACAGTCATTACAATATGTATCGCCGGTATAACCGTCTGCAGTACATGTTGCATCTGAAGCATCCTTGATTTCTGTGTTCACATGATTATCGGGATTGATTTCAGATTCTTCTATAACTAAAGCACTACTTTCGCCACAGACATCACAGGTCAGAACTTTCTTTGCTTTTTCTGTACATGTAGCATCAACAGCAGATTCGATAAGATTGTGTCCGCTTGCAATCACGACTGTGTCTGTATAAGAATCACCACATCGTGAACATGTGTGAGTTGTGTAACCGTCATCTTCACAAGTGGGAGGTGTGACTGTATCTGCATATTCATGACCGAGAGCAGGCTTAACGTTTTCACGCTGTTCATCTTTACAGATTGTGCAGACGAAAAGTGTATAACCTTCTTCTGTACAGGTCGGTGCTACGGGCTCACCTGACTGCTGATAGATGTGGTCACCGTAATTTTCAGAAACTGCGGGAAGAGTGTATCTCGTATTGCCGAGCATGAATACGCTTGAAGAAAATTCAAACTTTGCGGCATGAGTGCCTTCCTTCTGATTAAATACAATTTCAACTACTATATATTCACATTCGCCCTTACAGCTTGAGAAAGGAATTTCGTTTGCATCAACAACACCGACTGAAATTGTATTGTCTGCACCGAATGAAACAGCAGAAACAAATGTCTCAGTTTGTGAAACAATGCGCTCAGAAGAAACAGGAGTAATATCTGAATTATACTTGATTTCAAAGTTTGCGGCATTCAGACCTGAGCCGTTCTTTACAGAGAATGTTGCTTTAAGCTGAGTTTCAGACAAAGGAGTAACAGCAACTTTGAGTTCGGGTGTTCTGAGAACTGCCGTAGCATTTGAATGTTGCTGACAATATGTGTAACCGGGGTCACCGTAATTACATGTGATTTTAACAGTACCGAATGCATTTTTACCGATGCTCTTTACGGAAGCCGGCATATCTACGGATGAAATCTTTGTTCCGTTGAATGCATTTGAACCGATTGATGTGATTTTATTATGGATGTTTATTGATGAAAGTAAAGAACATCCGCTGAATGTATCACTGTTGATAACGGTAACAGCCGAAGGAATTGTAACCTTTGTAAGCTTTGTATTATCCTTGAATGCACCGGTACCGATTGATTTTACCGATGCGGGAATAACAACTTCCTTGAGTTCTTTAAAACCTACAAAAGTATTGTTACCGATATTTGTAATACCGTCCTGAATAACAATTTTTGTAGCACGGTTAATGGGATATTTAGCTGAGCCGCCCCAGAGTGCATCCCAGTTCTGTCCGTCATCACCGTTCTTGAAGTCTTTCATATTTCCGGAACCGAAAACAGTAATAACATCATTGTTTTTATCAAATTTCCATTTGACATTTCCGCCCAGAGAAACATCATTCCAGGCAACACCGCCGATAACGCCTGCAGATGCTTCAATATCCAATGCACTGTCGATTCCTGAAGCCGGAAGATACACCGCCGCAACAAGCACTATCATGAAAACAGCGATAAATCTCAGAAATCCTTTTTTCATTATTTCACAACCTCCTGTTTTAGTCGTAAATATACATATAATATAATAAAATAAAACATATTAAAAGTCAATACAAATTACTGAGTTTTCTTCTTAGGAGTGCTGATTATTTTCCACATTTTTCCCGTATATTTTTCAAAGCCCCAGGCAACAGGCACCGTTACGGCAACACACAGGATAAAATAGAGATAAACATTGAAATCAGCAACACCGACAGCCTTGAAAATTATCATGGGAATTCTCTGCATCATGTAAAGTCCGAAAAGATTTTTACCGCACCACATAAGGATTTTATTGTGGAATGAAACTCTCATTGACATAATAACAATAAATGCAGTAAAGAAAAGAAGATAAAGTTCTGTATAAACAAAACTGCGGTCAGGTGTAAGCATAAAATAAGCCGTTGCAACTGCCGAGCCGATAAAGAAAAGAATATAAACTGCAAAATTTCTGTTTATAATTTTCTCAATCTTTTCTTTCAGTAATGAATACCATACACCGCATGCATAAAGAATAATTGTGTCAAACCAATAACTTTCTTTCAGGTCAAAGAAATAAAGAACAAAAATATATGCAACACAACCCATTGTAACAAGGACGGCAGCGGGATAAAAATTGCCCTTATCACGACATATCTCAAAAGCAACAAATGTGATAAAATATGCCACAACAACGGCAAAAATATACCAGTTGCTGTTACCTACAGCTTCCCAGCCCGTAAAGGAAAGCAGATACTGAGACACAGGGAATGTTTTTCCGAGAATTGTCTGCACGATAATGAATATCAGCACGGCAATAGCAAATCGGAAATAAGTTCCGAGTATTCTTGTAACGGGAATTTTATTAACATATTCCATTCCCTTTTTCTTTATCGATTCCATAACGCCGTAACCCGAATAAAAAAGGAACAATGTGACCATTGCCTGCCCGATACACTGAAAAATCTTCGCATAAAAGGATTCAACAGGTGAAGAGAATGTGACATAACTGTTAAAATGGCTGAAAAAGACAATCATGATAAAAATACCCTTGATTGACATTGTCTTTTCAACAGACATATAGTCTGTCATGAATTTTTCTCCGTTTGCAGGTTTCAGCTGTATTTTGTAAAGGCACAGCAGGACAAAAAGTCCGAAAAATATAAACATCATAATTTTCCGCCTCGTTTTATGAATTCTTCAATATGCTTCTGTTTGAATTCATCGGTATAATCATAATTCCAGAGTTCTTTTATACCGTCAAAATTTTCAATTGTTTCATCGGGGAAAATTTCGGCACTCCCCTTTACATAAGGAAGAGTAAGCTTTACAGTACCGTTTGCCGAAATGTAAAATTCCTCCGCAAATGCCTTCGCAACCTTGTTTGCGGGGATATGGTCTTCCTCATTGATTTTTATTTGAGTATTCGGACAAAGAATAACGGGAGCTTTTGCATATTCATAGAACTTTGCGGAAGTGCCGTGATGTCCGTGATGAGAAAGCTGAAGAATATCACATTGAAGATAATCTTCATATCGTCTTTCAAGCACTTTGCTAGATTCGGCACTTGCATCACCGGGAAAAAGCACCTTTGTATTATCGGCTTTCATCATAAGAACCGTTGATGAGTTATTATAATCGGCACATGATTCGGGCCATATGTCCTCATGGGTACAAAGCACTTCAAATTCGAGATTTCTGACATAAAAATGCTGTCCAGTATGAAGCTTCACAACGGGGATTCCGCTTTTTTTCACTTCTTCATAAAAGCTTCTGCGGAAACCCTTGCCCGCACCGTCCCAGTTTGCATTGTCACGGTGTTCGTCACTTACAAAGTTGTAATAAAATTTATCAATCACGGTATCTTTCATATTGTAGCGCAGATAATCGGTGCATTTGCAGATATGGTCATCATGACCGTGACTTAAAAACCAGCCCGAAATATGTATTTTTTCATTCTCGGGAGTCATATTCCTGAGAAAATCATGAATTCTGTCATTATCATGAATTGAATAGAAATGTGCACTGTCAATAACAAAAAAGCTGTTATCTGCACAGCGGATTATATAACACATACCGCAGTCAATAAGGCTGTGGTCTGTTTCAAACTGATAAATCTCAGTATTGCAGATTTTTTCACCCGTATATTCCGTTATATCAGGCTTTTCGGTATATCCGTCAGCGACAATTCTCGCCTTTCTTTCCGAGGGTGCATAATAATACTGCAGCACAACGTCACCATCAGATAAAGTAAAATGAATATTACCGTTTATGTCATACCTCTGAAACACAGAAAAACCTGCTTTTTCAAGCAAGTCCTCGTATTCATAAAAATACTTTTCATCAACATCGTTATAAATTCTGACATTTACTCCGTCTCCCGCATAGTAATCCATGTAGTCGGAAGAATTAAAAACGGGTAATTTTTCAAAATAATCCATATCGAACATTCCTTAAAATATAATAAGCAATGCACACAAATAAATGTGTACATTGCTGTTTTTCAGTTATCCAGTTTTGCGGCAATGCGAAGAATACTTCTTGCATCTGCAGCCGTAATTTTACCGTCTTCATTTTCATCGGCAAGCTTACGCTGTTCCTGTGTAATTTCCTCAAGTGATGCAGAAACACGAAGCACAAGTCTTGCATCACCGGCATCAACTTTACCGTTACCGTTCACATCATGATCGGGATTATTATTTTCCTGAGAAGGCGGCTCACCGACAACGGGTGCATCTGTTTTTAGAGGTTCTGCATAAAGAAGGCTTATCCAGCCGGTCTGACCGAGATAAGTTATTTTACCCCAATCATTTTTTACTTCTGTTACGGTAACTTCTGTTCCCTCCGCAATGCTGAGAATCGCATCATCCGTTACTGAGGGACCTTTACGCATACGGAGATATGTTGCCGTAATCTTATATTTGCCTGTTCCGAATTCTGTATCAACTTCAAGATTGTCAAAATCAAGAGACATACAGTAATCATAAGTTGATTTTCTTCTGCCGGGGCTTGTTTTTGCAACGGAATCTTCCATTGCGGTATCATAAAGCACCTGAAGAGTAACCTTATCACCGGAACCTGCTTTTGCAACAGCTGCCTTACCTACACGGGTAACACCGCCGCCGCCGAGCTGATTTTCAAGGTCTGCAAAATAAACAAGAGCCTTAGCATCAGTAATTCCCATGCTCTGAGCTCTGATGACATAACCTTTGATATCATTGAATGACAACTGTTCCTGAGCATCTTTACTCTCCTGCGTTGCAAGCAGTTTTGAAACAATTTTTGCTTCTTCGGAATTGAAACATCTGTAATTCCATGATGCAAGTGAAGAATTCAGAATTTCGTTGTAAAGGGACTCAGTAAGAATAGTCTGTGCCTGAGAGGGATTTGCTTCAACTATCATCTTGAGAAGCTGTAATGCTCTGGCACCGTGCCATTGAACTTTACCGATGCTTACAGCACCGTTATCGTTTGCATTGATACTGTCATAGTTGCCTTCTTTGCTTGAAATATAAGATTTCGCAGCATTGACAACATCATCAATATCATATGCATTTACACAAACTGTTGAGGAAACAAGGATCAGAAAAGCAAGAAAAAAAGTAATGATTTTCTTCATTGAGCGTACCATATGACGCCTCCTTTCGCAGAGATTATACTACAAAAAACCGAATTTGTCAAATCTGCAACTTTTTCAGTCCGTTTTATCGCCCTTAAAACAAAAAAAAGGCTGTCCGAAGACAGCCGTAAAAACGATATTTTTAACAGTAACCACGAATCTTATTGAGGTCTCTGTAGTTGATAAGTTTGATGCCGAGAGATTCAATATGCTGACGTGTTTTCGGGTCTTTGAAGAGTTCATATTCCCATACTCTTCTCTGCCATGAGCCTGAAATTGCCTTGATTTCATCACTTTCATAAGCAGGATGGATATATGTTTCCGTTACGCCGTTATCAAATGTTCTGTAAAGTTCATAGATATACTCTCTGAAGTTCTCGTAGCTGTCTTTCTGAGGACCGTTCCAGTCACCTGGCATAAGATAATCAAGCATTGCAACCTTGTTCTGTTCACCGAATGCAACAAGCTGACCGATAAGTCCGTCTATCATTTCTTTGGGAATTTTGATATCGAGCATATCATTGCCGAACATTTCATCTGTGAAAACTGTAGGCATTCTGAAAGGCATACCGTATTTTCCGCAGATTCCGAGAGTTGTCATAAGAAGCTCGAATCTGCCTGTGTCAACACCGTAAAGTGAACCCATGTGATTATCAAAATGTGAAGGTTCAAGACCCATTGCACGCAGCTTCTCAATCTGAGCTACACATTCGATTGCAACTTCTTCAATATCAGCAGCATTTGCAAACTGATCACATTCGTGATACATGAATCCTTCTTCATCGATAAGAGATTTTACTTTATCCCCTGCAACGGGAGCCCAACGGTATGTTCCCCATTCGCTTGTTGTTGTAAGATGTACGCCTACTGCAAATTCGGGATTTGCCTTTGCAAATTTAACGGCTTCAAAAGCCCATGGGCAGGGAGCCATTATTGTTGCAGAAGTAATACCGCCGCACTTAAAAAGGTCCATTGTTGCCTGATTGTGTGCATGACACATACCAAAGTCATCGGCATTAATAATAAGGTATTTATCCATAATTTATATCTCCTTTTCATCTTCCTCGGGAAGAATATAATTTTTTACTTTATTGAGAAAATTACCGTCAAGAATCGCTTCGATAAAAATTCCGTCTTCTCGGTATTCCTCTTTGATTATTGCACCCTCTCTGCGGATAACCGAAACGGTTGAACCGTCGGCATAAGGCAGAAGAAGGCAGACTTTTCGCCTTGTTTTTTCAAGCGAAGCACAGATTTTTCCTAGCAGATTGTCAAAACCTATTTTTTTAAGAGCCGAAATTCTGACATCATTTCCCGTTTCACCGAAAAATCTGAGATTCGGAGCTTTGTCGCATTTATTGTAAACCGTGAGCATCGGCTTGTCTGATGCCCCGAGTTCGCTTACAACACGTTTTGTAACGCTCAGATGCTCTTCAAAAGCGGGATCTGATGCATCACAGATATTGAGTATCAGGTCTGCATAAACAACCTCTTCAAGAGTCGATTTAAACGCCTCAACAAGGTCGTGCGGAAGTCTTGAAATGAAACCGACCGTATCAATAAGAAGAACAGTTCTGCCGTCGGGAAGTTTGAGTGCACGGGAGGTGGGGTCAAGCGTTGCAAAAAGCTTATTTTCGGCAAGAACACCCGCATCTGTCAGAGCATTGAGAAGTGTTGACTTACCTGCATTTGTATAGCCGACAATCGCAACGGTTGTAACGGCATTTTTCTTGCGTCTTTCCCTTAAAAGAGTTCGCCTTTTTGAAAGTGTCTTTAATTGCTGTTCAAGAGCATTAATACGTCTGTGAATATGACGTCTGTCCGATTCAAGCTTTGATTCACCGGGACCTCTCGTACCGATACCGCCGCCGAGCCTTGACATTTCGGTACCTTTTCCGCCGAGTCTCGGGAGTGAATATTTCAGCTGTGCGAGTTCAACCTGAAGCTTGCCCTCCCCTGTCCTTGCATTGAGAGCGAAAATATCAAGGATGAGCATTGTTCTGTCAATCGTCCTGATATCCGTGAACTTTTCAATATTTCTCTGCTGAGAAGGCGTAAGCTCACCGTCAAAAATCAGCAGGTCAACGTCGTTGTTATCGCATATATTCTTAAGTTCCCATAACTTACCTTCGCCGAGATAAGTCGCATTATCGGGCTTATCCCTTTTCTGGATAAGTTTTGCAAAAACCGAAGCGCCCGCTGTAAAAGCAAGTTCTTCAAGTTCATCTATCGATGCATATGCATCATATTCACCCGAGTCAATCCCCACAAGAACGCAGGTTTCGGGAGCTGTTGAATTTTCATAAAACTGAGCCAAATCAATCACCGGAATATTTTTCTCATTTAATATTACCATATTAGACGGTTTTTTGCAAGTAAATTTCATATAAAAAAAACATACAAAAAGACTGTAATTACAAAGGATAATGTGGTATACTGTATTCAATATAATGTAAAGAGCTGAATCACTATGAACACAAAGCTTACAGAGAAAAAAATATATGACGTGCTTGTTGTCGGCAACGGTATCGCAGGTATGTACGGTGCATTGCAGTTTGACGAAAACACAAGTGTGCTCCTTCTCGCAAAATACGGCAAGGACGTATCAAACAGCAATCTTGCACAGGGCGGAATTGCGGCTGTGCTTGACCTCGAAGACGACAGTTATGACCTGCATATCAAAGATACAATGATTGCGGGCGGTCATGCCAACGACATCGAAGCTGTTGACACACTCGTTCACGAAGGTCCCGACGATGTAAGAAACATCATGGAGAATATGGGTGTTGATTTCGACCGCAACGAAGACGGTGAACTCGACAAGACTCTCGAGGGCGGTCATTGCAGAAGAAGAATCATGCATTATAAGGACTCCACGGGAGCCGAAATGGTCAGAAAGCTTATTGCCGAAACCGAAAAGCATAATAATATCGAACGCAGTTACGATACAACGCTCTACTCTCTTTCAAGAGTAAAAAGCGGTTTCAGGGCAGACATCATCAAAAACGGCGAACTGACAAGTGTTTTCTGCAGTTACTGCATCCTTTGCACAGGCGGTATCGGCAGAATCTATAAATACACAACAAACCCCAAATCAGCAACCGGTGACGGAATAAGAATTGCATATGAGCTCGGTGCCAAAATCAAAGACCTGAGCTATATCCAGTTTCACCCCACGGCATTCAATTCCGAAGACGGTGAACAGTTCCTCATAAGTGAATCTGTAAGAGGTGAAGGTGCAGTTCTCAAAAACTGTAAAAAGGAACGTTTTATGCACCGTTACGATGAAAGACTTGAACTCGCTCCGCGTGACGTAGTTTCAAAATCAATCATCCTTGAAAGCAGAAGAACGGGCAGTAATGATTTCTTCCTTGACATCACTCACGAAGATGCCGATTTCATCAGATGGAGATTCCCCGGAATTCACCAGGGATGCATGCGTTACGGTGTTGATATGACAAAAGACCTTGTTCCCATTTTCCCGTGTCAGCATTATCTTATGGGCGGTATCGAAACAGATATCGATGCAAAAACAACAGTCCCCCGTCTTTATGCGGCAGGTGAATGCGCAAACACGGGTGTTCACGGCAAGAACAGACTTGCAAGTAACTCTCTTCTTGAAGCACTTGTTTTCTCAAGAAGAGCCGCTCAGGATATAAAGAGATGCATGGCGGCAGGTTTCCCGACTGTTACCGAATACCCCAGTCCTCTCGAACAGCCCGAAAACGGTGCTCCCGTTCCCAAAGGTCTCAAATCCGAAATCAGAAGCATTCTTCAGCGTTCATATTTTGTTCTGCCCGACCACGGTGCTGTCCGTTCGGGGCTCAGACAGATTGATAACATTTTAAAAAGACTCAAAGGCGGCTCATATGCCATCACAACGGATTTCTGCGAAGCACTCAGCATGGCAACTGCGGCACACATTATTTTAAAAGAGGTAGATGACAGATGATACTCCCCGATTTTTATATTGACGAACTTATAAAAAAGGCATTCACCGAAGACATCAATTATATTGACGTTTCTTCAGCTTATCTTTTCGGCGATGACGACAGAACCGAAGCTTACTTCGTTTCAAAGGCAGACGGTGTTCTCTGCGGTATTGAAGTAGCTCTCAGAGTGTTCTCACTTCTTGACAACACTCTTGAATACAAGCTTTATAAGCACGACGGTGACGAAATCAAGGCGGGTGACCTTATTGCCGAATTCAGCGGAAAAACACTCAAGCTCCTTGAAGGCGAAAGAACAGCTCTCAACCTTCTTCAGCATATGTCAGGCGTTGCTTCGATGACAAATGCCGCTGTAAAGGCAATTGAAGGCACAGGTTCAACAATTGCAGATACAAGAAAGACTCTTCCGGGGCTTCGTGCAATTCAGAAATACGCAGTAACATGCGGCGGCGGTCACAACCACAGATACAACCTTTCAGATGCCGCAATGCTTAAAGATAATCACATCGATGCCGGCGGCGGAATCACAAAAACAGTACAAGCTCTCCGTGAAAAAATCGGTCACACGGTAAAAATCGAAGTTGAAACAAGAACTCTCGATGAAGTAAAAGAAGCTGTTGAAGCCGGTGCAGACATCATCATGCTCGACAATATGAGCCTTGAAACAATGAAAGAGGCTGTTGAAATCATTGACGGCAGAGCACTTACAGAGGCTTCGGGTAACGTAACACTCGAAAATATCAGAACTGTTGCTCAGGCAGGCGTGAATATCATTTCAATGGGTGCAATCACTCATTCGGTAAAAGCTTTTGACATTTCAATGAGAATCAAAAAATAAAAAAATGACTTGTACAGTTTTTGTTCTGTACAAGTCTTTCTTTTTACATAAAACAATAATATATAAGCCCGAATACAGATGCCGCACCGCAACCGTAAACAATGACAGGACCTGCAATAGTGAACATTTTTGCGCCCGTACCGTAGATTTTGCCGTCTGTTGTGTATTCAAGTCCCGAAGAAACAACAGCATTTGCAAACCCCGTAATCGGAACAAGCGTACCTGCTCCGGCATGTTTTGCAATTTTATCAAAAACACCTATTCCCGTAAGTGCGGCGGCAATAACAATAAGCGTTACGGGGATAAGCATCGCAGTTGTCTTTTCGTCAATCCCGATTTTTGAATAAATAAAACTGAAAAGCTCACCCAGCGTACAGATTGTACCGCCGAAAAGAAAAGCAAGAATCGAGTTTTTCAGTTTCGGCGAAGGCGGTGAAGCCTTTTTCGTCATACGGTCATATTCTTTGTCCTTTTCAGGCATTTTCATCACTCCCTGAGATTAGTATTAACAGGAAAAATGAAAATAAACAATAATTTATCGGGCTCTTTAATGCATAATTCATAATGCACAATGCATAATGATTTGATATCCTCGTAGGGGCACCCATTGTGTCAAGAGTAACATGGTAAACAAGAGTGTAAGGACATGGTATACACATTTAAAGCCTTGAAATATGTCTGTTAATAAGTTTACCGTCATGAACAGAGAACTCAGCAATTTTAAAATTACGA
>JAZSPR010000135.1:0-13242 GCA_045537555.1 Acutalibacteraceae bacterium
TGAATTCACCATAGCAAAGGTTGATACTGAGGCAAAAGAAATTATTTCTAAAAAAATTTACCGTAGATAAATACTGTAAACAATCCTCCCGAACAATGTGTAAACAATCCGTACTTGACAGTGGGCATCGGTCCCTACAAAAATTACTTTTTCTTCAATAAAAGACCCCGACAAATTATTGTTTGTTGACAAACCTTATTCTACTTTGCTATAATGTAATTAACAAAAAAAGGAGGATTTTTTATGTTTGCAAAATTATTAAGAATAATCGTATCAATCCTGATGATTTTCTCTCCCACACTTCCCCATGTTTTCGATTTACCTGCAATTCCTTCAGGTCAGGACCTCAATCTTGACGAAAGATTTGAACTCACATGGTCAGATGAATTTGACGGTGACGAGCTTGACAGATCAGTATGGCAGACAGAATGGTGGGTAACAATGCGTAAGGGCGGTTACTGGCACGAAGATATGGTTGATGTCAAAGACGGCAACCTCATCATCACAACAGCATATTTTGATGAACCACTCGAAAACTACTACGAAGAGCAGTGGGGCGATCAGATTGATTTTGAAGAATACGGTCCCGGCTGGTATTCAGCATGTATCACAACAAACGGTACTTTTGAACAGACATACGGTTACTATGAATGCCGTTGTATCCTTCCAAAATCAACAGGTATGTGGTCTGCATTCTGGATGATGAACGAAGGCGTTTACAATGTTGACGGTTCAGGTAAGGACGGAACAGAAGTTGATATCTTTGAATCAATGTACTATAAAGATGTTTTCTGGGGCTACGGCGATGCAGTTATAAGCGGTATCCATTATGACGGTTACGGTGAAGGCCACAACGGTGACAGCATTAACAAATGGTATGCAAACAATCCTTATGAAGAGTTCAATACATACGGTCTTGAATGGAATGAAAATGAATACATTTTCTATATCAACGGTGTTGAAACAGGCAGACTCTCAACAGGCGGTGTTTCTCAGAACCCCGAATACCTCCTTCTCTCATGTGAAGTAGCAGGTGAAAACGGCGTTGCATATGCTGACAGACACGGTGTAGGCAAGATGAATATGAAACCCGGTGACACAGCAGAATTCATCGTTGACTACGTAAGAGTTTATCAGTATAAATAATTTACAGTCCAATAAAAGAACAGCACCTTCCGTGAGGAGGGTGCTGTTTGATTATATACAAATCAGAATTTGTCGAACTGAAGTTCGACAAAAATTCTCAATTCTCAATGCGCAATGCTCAATTGTGGAAAGGGCTTCGCCCTTTGACCCATTTATATAATTCAAGCCCGAAGGGCTTCCGAAATTGCGCATTGATAATTGCTAATTGCCAATTTAATTTGTCGGGCAAGAGCCCGACAAATTATTGTTTACGCGTTCTTACCGCAACATTTTTTATATTTGAGTCCGCTACCGCAGGGGCAGGGATCGTTTCTGCCGACCTTTTCGCCCTTCTTTACGGGACGGTTCTTTTCACTTCCGTCACCGCCGCTTGTTTCCGTGGGCTTCATTTTCTGCTCACGCTTTACGTCTTCTTCACTCTTGAGAACAGCACAGAGAACGAACTGAACAGTACCTTCACGGATATTTGTAATCATCTCGTCAAACATATCAGAGCCTTCTTCTCTGAATGCAAGAACGGGGTCTTTCTGACCGTAAGCCTTAAGACCTGCACTTCTCTTGAGCTGATCCATTGCATCGATATGATCCATCCAACGCATATCAACGTTTTCAATAAGAGCCTTATGTTCAAGAGCCTTGAGCATCTGCTCACCGTACTTCTCTTTCTGTGATTCGAGTTTTTCATCTGCAAGAGAGAGCATCTGATCGAGAATTACACCGCTGTCCGTTACACTCTCAAGTTCGTTTTCACCGAGAAGCCATGCATATTTACTCTTAAGACCTGTGATATTCCAGTCTTCTGCATTGTTTGACTTGGGACAGTAGAAGCTGACTGCATCTGAAATGCTGTCAATAATCATCTTGCGGACTGTTGAATCAAGGTCAACACCGTCAAGCACCTGATTTCTCTGCTTATAGATAACACCTCTCTGAATGTTCATAACATCGTCGTATTTAAGAACATTCTTACGTACCGCAAAGTTGTTACTTTCAACCTTGCTCTGAGCATTTTCAATTGTCTTTGAGAACATTTTTGCATCAAGGGGAAGGTCGCCTACGCTCTTGAATGTATCAAGAATGTTGAAGAATCTGTCACCCGCAAAAAGACGGATGATATCGTCTTCCGCTGAGAGGAAGAAACGGCTTGTACCGGGGTCACCCTGACGTCCTGCACGGCCTCTTAACTGGTTATCGATTCGTCTTGACTCGTGTCTTGATGTACCGATGATGTAAAGACCGCCCGCAGCTCTTACCTGCTCTGCTTCGCCTGAAATTTCCTGCTTGAACTTTGCTTCAAGCTCTGTATATATTCTTCTTGCTTCAAGGATTTCTTCGTTGTCTGTTTCGGCAAAACCTGTAGCTTCTGCAATAAGCTCCTCTGTCATGCCTTCCATTTTGCGCATTTCTGCCTTCGCAAGATACTCAGCATTACCGCCGAGAATAATATCCGTTCCTCGGCCTGCCATGTTTGTAGCAATTGTAACAGCACCGAATTTACCTGCCTGTGCAACGATTTCAGCTTCCTTGTCATGATACTTTGCATTGAGCACATTATGAGCGATACCGTTTCTCTTGAGGACCTTACTGAGCTGTTCTGATTTTTCGATATTGATTGTACCTACAAGCACGGGCTGCCCCTTTTCATGACATTCCTTGATAAGGTCAATAATAGCTGCAAACTTTGCATTCTCTGTTTTGTAAAGAACATCAGGCATATCGTTTCTTATCAGAGGCTTGTTTGTGGGCACGGCAATAACGTCAAGACCGTAGATTTCCTGAAATTCTGTTTCTTCGGTCATAGCTGTACCTGTCATACCTGAAAGCTTTGTGTACAGTCTGAAATAATTCTGGAATGTGATTGTTGCAAGAGTTTTTGACTCTGAACGGATATTTACGCCTTCTTTTGCTTCAATAGCCTGATGAAGACCTTCGTTGTAACGTCTGCCGAGCATGATACGGCCTGTGAATTCGTCAACAATGAGAATCTGACCTTCTTTTACAACATAGTCAACGTCTCTCTTCATAACACCTCTTGCTTTAAGAGCCTGATTGAGGTGATGCTGAAGAGTAAGGTTATCGGCATCCATAAGGTTATCGAGGTTGAAATATGCTTCAGCCTTTGCAATACCCTGCTTTGTAAATGTGGCTGTTCTTGCCTTTTCGTCAACGATGAAATCTACATTTTCATCAGCAACTTCTTCGATTTCCTGTTTTGAATCAAGTTCCTTGATTCTCTTTTCACGCAGAGTTCTTACAAAATCATCTGCACGCTTGTAAAGGTCAGATGAACGGTCGCCTCTGCCTGAAATGATAAGGGGTGTTCTTGCTTCGTCGATAAGGATTGAGTCAACTTCGTCGACAACTGCAAAGTTATGTCCTCTCTGAACTCTCATTTCCTTGTAAGGAACCATGTTATCACGAAGATAATCAAAGCCCATTTCGTTATTTGTACCGTATGTGATATCTGCATCATATGCGGCTTTCTTTTCGTCATGGTCTGCACCGTGAATGATAAGACCGACAGTAAGCCCCATAAAACGGTAGACTTTACCCATCCATTCCGAGTCACGTCGTGCAAGGTAATCGTTGACCGTAACGATGTGCCCACCATTGCCTGAAAGCGCATTAAGGTATGCGGGAAGAGTTGCAACAAGAGTTTTACCTTCACCTGTTTTCATTTCTGCGATTCTGCCCTGATGAAGCACGATACCGCCGAGAATCTGAACGGGGAAATGTTTCATACCGAGAACTCGCCATGAAGCCTCACGGCAAGCGGCAAATGCCTCGGGAAGGATATCATCAAGGGTTTCGCCGTTTGCAAGTCTTTCTTTGAATTCAGGTGTTTTTGCCTGAAGCTGGGCATCGGTAAGTTTTCCGTATTCTTCTTCAAGAGAAAGAACCTTCTCCTTCAGAGGCTGAATTCTCTTGAGTTCTTTTGTGGAGTAATCTCCGAAAATTTTAGTCAGAAAAGACAATAGTATTACTTCCTTTCAAAATGTATATATAAAAATATCAGATTTTTTTCTTACAGAAGTCCGTCATGGGACATATATCACACTTCGGTTTTCTCGCATCGCAGATTGCCCTGCCGTGAAGCACGGCTCTGTGACAGAAATCGTTGCTTTCCTCAGGCGGAAGAAGTTTTTTAAGTTCAATCTCCACTTTATAAGGGTCTTTCGTAGCAACAAGACCGAGTCTGTTTGAAATTCTTATTAAATGAGTATCCGCAACAATTGCGGGTCTGCCGTAAACATCACCGCAGATAAGATTTGCAGTTTTTCTTCCCACACCGGGGAGTGTTGTCAGGTCTTCGATGTTATCAGGAACTTTGCCGTTAAAATCGGAAAGAATCTTCTGAGCCATTCCCACAATGTCTTTCGACTTCTGCCTGAAAAATCCGCAGGAATGAATAATTTCCGCAATATCTTCTGCATCAGCAGAAGCATAGTCTTCAAGAGTTCTGTACTTGCTGAAAAGTGCGGGAGTAACAAGATTGACTCTTGCATCGGTACATTGTGCCGAAAGTCTTGTTGCAATCAGCAGTTCAAAAGGCGTGTCTGCCGTAAGGGAGCAGATTGCATCCGTGTATTCTTTTTTCAGTGCTTCAACAGCACTTAAAGCTATCTGTTTTTTTGTCATAATCAGAATTTTTCCAGTCCTGCCGAAACACGCAGAATTTTTCTTGCATCTTTCGCAGACACTTTCTTATCAAAATCAACATCCGCGGCAGCAAATGCCTCTGAGTTTAAATTTTCAAGCTTTGCGGCAGCTCTGAGAGCCAGTCGGGCATCTGCGGCTCTTACAACACCGTCAAGATTTACGTCACCGATTCTTGTTTCATTACGACGTGACACCGTATATTCAAAATCAGCAGAAAAATCACCGTAAGTTACTTTTACGGGGTATTTGCCGACGGTAAATATATCAATGTTATGAGTTATTTCATAATCTTCTGTCAGTTTTTTTTCACCGCTGTTGTAAACAACATAAACTTTAAGATTAATGAAACTGATTTCATCATCAACATAGCTTCCTACACGAGCAGTATCACCAAGTTCAATTCCCGTTTCATGAAGTTCAAGAACGGAATATTCAAAAGCAACATATTTATCCATATAATAAATTTTTGCCGTGTAACCCGTGCCGACCTGCATGTTGTCATATTCAATATAGAAGTCCTTTATAATTTCGGTTTCACCGTTATCAAAAGTCGCCTGAAGCTGAAAATCAGAAGTATTGAAGGTCTGCCCCTGGTAGAGATTGAGAGATGAAGGGATTTTAAGAAGCTTCAATGATGTGACTGATTTCTCCGTAACATAAATATTGAACGAGGCCGTTATTTCGGGATACATATATTCAACAGTAACTTCATAAGTTCCCGGTTTAAGTGAAGTGTCCCCTTCTTTTACGCCTCTGATTATATAATCATCTCTGTCAAGAACAATTCCTTTTCCGTCATTTCTGCCGTCGCTGAAATATGCCGTAACGGTAAGCCCTTCAAAAGAAACGGGCTCACCCTCGATATAGGTTGTTTTTGAAGGTTTTGTAATCACAATTCCCGTAACCGGAACTTTCACAACGGTAATTTCAAAAGTTGTGCTGAATCCGCCGTAAAAAACGGTAACTTTCTTCACACCGGGAGTATTAAGCTCGGGGAATGCAACTTTATAACCCGTAACAGGCATTGAAGAGCTGTATTCATCATTAAAAACAAGCGAAACTTCAAGTCCCGTTATATCTGCAGATTCCTCACCTGCAACATATGTCTTTTTTTTCGGTGCTTTTGTGATGTGGATTGCCTTTGCACCTTCGATTTTGTTTTTATCGGTAACTGTCGGCATGCTGTCAACAAATTTTAAACCCGAAGACAGGTCAACCCAACCGTAAACCGAATCAAAAACAGTATAGCCGAATTCGTTTTCGGTTTTTATAATATTGATGTAAGCACCCTCGGGAGCAACGTTGACAAAGTCATACTCCTCCATGGCGGATTTATATAACTTTACACCCTGAGAAGCAGTAACGAGATAAGTTCCCGTTTTATATTCCGCCGCAGTTACAGGCAGAACAAACGGCACAGATAAAAACATATAAACAGCAAGAATAACACATAATGCTTTTTTAACCATTCTTCATTCCGCCTTTCGTACACATATACAGTTATTATAATATATTTATTCTTCATTGTCAAATCATAAATGATTATCATTAAAAGAATATTGAACACGCATTAAAAAATTTTCTTATAAATTAAAAAAAACTCTTGACAAGTATGTTTTTTTCTGATATTATATATGAGCAGTTGCGGATGTAGCTCATCTGGTAGAGCGCCACCTTGCCAAGGTGGAGGTAGCGAGTTCGAGCCTCGTCATCCGCTCCAGAAAAGAAAACACCTTTTGTCTATCAGACAAAAGGTGTTTTCTTTTCAGCTAAATCCGTCCTTACGGACGGGATAAATCCCACTCAGGTGGGATGAAATCACTTCATGATGAAATCCGACTTCGTCGGAAGAGAGACGGATTTAATTTCATCTGCGAAGCAGATTTCATCCGGGCATTGCTCGGATTTCATCGTGCTTTGCACGATTTCATTAAAAAAGGAGTTCACCATCCAATGCCCATAAATCTCATCGCAACAGACCTTGACGGGACACTTCTTGCCCCTGACCACATATCAATCACACCAAGAACATTATCTGCACTTACATCTGCTCACAAAAAAGGAGTGAAAATCGCAATTTCAACAGGCAGAACTCTTTCACTTATAAAGGATGTTGCAGAAAAACTCCCGTTGGTTGATTACATAATCTACTCAAACGGAGCCGGTGTTTATGACTGCAGAAAAAAGGAAACAGTTTTTGTGGAGGCTTTAAAAAAAGAAAAATCCGATAAAATCACAGAACTTCTTGATAATCTCGGTGTTTATTACAATGTCTATTCCGACGGAAATATATACATTTCATCAGAACTTGACTCACGGGTATTTGAAAAAGTAGATTTACCAAAAGATTTTCTTAATCAGTTTCTTGCAACCGCTGTGACGGTTCCCAATATAAGAACAGCAACAAAAGACACAGACACAGAAATGATTGTTGCATATTTTGCACCGGAAAAAGCCCGCAGAAAGATTATGTTGCTCATCAACGAACTTGGCGGACTGCATACGGTTTCATCTTTTTCAGATAATATCGAAATTATGTCCGAAAAAGCAAGTAAGGGCAACGCAGTAAAGGCAATATGCGACATTCTGGGTTGCACATCTGAGAATGCAATGACTTTCGGTGATGCATGGAATGACTGTTCAATGCTCGAATTTGCAGACCACTCATTTGCTATGGCAAACGGTGATGCAAAATGCAAAATGAGTGCAAAAAACATCTGCCCCTCAAATGCCGAAGACGGCGTTGCACAGATGATTGAAAAATATATACTGAACACATAACATAAGGGACTGTCCACCGCAGACAGTCCCCTGTTTTTTATACTTTCTTTATGCTATAAATTGACCAATAACCGCCGTCCTCTTCAATCCATTCGGCAACGATATTATATTCACCGAGGATATCCATACCGCCGGGATATTCACACACATAATAAAGATTCATATTATATCTGTCTGATGAATCAATTGTATAGTTTTTGATTATTCCGTAAAATAATTCTTCCAACCCTGTCGGTCCGCAACATTCTCTGTATAAATATCCGTCAGCGGCATATGAATATGATGTTTCGGCAACAAAGGATGAAAAATCAACATTATAAACCTCTTCACATATCCATTTTAAATTTTCAATTGAATATTTCTGACAATACATAAATTTTCCCTGTGGGTCAGAATATGTTCCTGACATACCGGTATCCTGAAAATAATTTAAATAACCCAAAGGAATTGTATAACTTGTAAGCAGTTCGAATACGACATAATTCGCATCATCTGTTTTATAATCAAATTCAGAACCGAATGTTGATTTAAAAGTTGCATTGTTGAGTTCATCAAAATGAGGCGGGATAATAGGAAGTTCGCCTGAAAGTGAAGCTTCCGTTTCAAGCTTTGCAGAAACTCTGAGAATTTTTCTTGCATCAGCCGCAGTTATTTTATTATCCTGATTGACTTCTGCCGCCGTCACCTGATCAACAGTAAGACTTTCAATTTTTGCGGCATAACGCAAAGCGAGTCTGGCATCAGCCGCAGAAATTCTGCCGTCACCGTTAATATCGCCTTTTCTGACTGCCGCTGAACATGTAACGATTGCAACAGACATAATCAGAACAACAATCAATACAACCGAAAAAAATCTTTTCATAACACAACCTCCACAAATACTTATTTTATTCAGAAAGTAATTATACCGAGATGTTCAAGAAGTATTTTAAGCCCTATAAGAACAAGAATCAGACCGCCTGCAAATTCAGCTTTGCTTTTATATTTTTCACCGAATTTGTGACCGATAAACACACCGACAGCCGAAAGTCCTGCAGTAATAACACCGATAAATGAAACCGCAACAACAATTTTGACCTTCAGGAATGCAAATGTGATACCGACTGCAAGTGCATCAATGCTTGTTGCAATTGCAAGAACAAAAAGCTCCTTTATGCTGAAAGGTTTGTCACAGTCGTCTTCGTCCTTTTTGAATGATTCGTAAATCATCTTACCGCCGATAAAGCCTAAAAGCACGAATGTAATCCAATGGTCAATACTGACTATGTACTCTTCAAACTGCTTTCCGAGAAAATAACCGATAAGGGGCATAAGTCCCTGAAAACCGCCGAAAAACAGAGCGATAAGTGCAGTCTGTTTTTTGTTGATTTTGGGCATTTTAAGTCCTTTGCATACTGCAACGGCAAATGCATCCATTGCAAGACCGACAGAAATCAGAAATATCTCCCAGATTGTCATTTAAAAACCTCTTTTATACGGAATATTGTTTCTTATACTTTTCAAAGTATTCGTAATATCTGCCTTCGCCGTTCTTCTTGACGTTGTTCAGATATTCATGGGCATCGAACATTTCTCTCTGTGCTTCAATAACTGCAACGGCGATGTTTGAACAATGGTCGGAAATTCTTTCGTAGTTTGTAAGCATATCAGAAAGAATGAAACCGAGTTCGATTGTACATTCGCCTCTTGTGAGTCTTTCAATATGGTGGCTCTTGACATGGTCAATGATTTCGTCAATAACTTCTTCAAGGGGTTCAACGATTTCAGCAAGTTCAATATCGTCATTTTTGAATGACTTGACGGTGATTGAAAGAATCTCGGTGATTGCATCGTTGAGGTTTTCAAGCTCATCCTTTGCATCCTGAGAGAACGAAATCTTCTTTTCGTGCATCTCTTTTGCCGTATCAAGGATGTTGCTTGCATGGTCACCGATACGCTCGAAGTCGTTTATTGTATGAAGAATCTTTGAAATCTTTTTAGAGTCGTTTTCGTTGATATCTTTCTTTGAAAGTTTTACAAGATATGTACCGAGTTCATCTTCATAACGGTCAATCCTGTCTTCCATTTCTTCAACACTTTTTGCAGTCTTATCATCATATCTGTCAAGAAGAGCAACTGCAGATTTGACACTTTTCTTTGCAAGTGAAGCCATTTCTGATGTCACGCTTTCAGCCTTTGCAACAGCGAATGAAGGAACTGTCATAAGACGGTCATCAAGAAGAATGACTGCTTCTTCCTCTTTCGCATCACGGATGATAAATTTTGCAAGTTTTTCAAGAAGACCTGCAAAGGGGAAGAGAAGAACTGTTGTGACAATATTGAAAATTGAATGAATAACCGCGATTTCAAAAGGTTCGACTGTTGTATCCGTGAATGCAAAATCGATAATCCCGTCAGCAATAAGCCATGCTGTAAGGCAAATGACCGTTCCGATTGTATTAAAAAGCACATGCACAACTGATACACGGCGGGCATTTTTTGAAGTTCCGACAGATGCAATAAGTGATGATACACATGTACCGATATTCTGCCCCATAATAATAGGTATGGCGGCACCGTAAGTAATAGCACCTGTCATTGAAAGTGCCTGAAGAACACCGACCGATGCAGACGATGACTGAATGATTGCGGTAAATACCATACCGACAAGAACACCCATAACGGGGTTTGAAAAGAATGTAAGGATATTTACAAATTCGGGAACATCGGAAAGTCCCTTAACAGCATCTGACATCATTGTCATTCCGTACATAAGAACAGCAAAGCCGATACAGATTTTGCCGATATCCTTATGCTTGGGCTTCTTGCCGACCATTATAAGTATAACACCTGCAAAAGCAATCAGGGGTGAGAAATTGGCAGGTTTAAGAAGATTGATAAAGACATTTGAACTGTCGATACCTGTAAGTGAAAGAACCCATGCTGTGATTGTGGTACCGATATTTGAGCCCATTGTGACACCGATTGCCTGTGACAGCTGCATAATGCCTGAGTTTACAAGACCGACAAGCATAACCGTTACAGCCGATGACGACTGAATGACTGCCGTAACAACACAACCGAGAAGAAGCCCCATCAGTCTTTTTGATGTTACTTTTTTCAGGATAGATTCCATTTTGCCGCCAGCCATTTTTTCCAGGCCTTCGCTGAGTTCATTCATACCGAAAAGGAACAGAGCAAGTCCGCCTATCATAGCAATGATTGAGAAAATATCCATATCAATTCTCCTTTTTTTTCTTTTTATCTATAACAAGTTTTTTTACAAGATATACAATGACTCCCACAGGGATACAGCAGATTATTATAAAAATAAGTTTATCCATGGGAATCCATTTAAAGAGGTTGTCTCCGATTATGGTAAACAATATAACTCTCGGTGCAAGCCCTGCAACCGACAGTATAAAATGCATAAGACCGTTACTCCTCGTTGCACCGAAAAACAGACTCAGGAAGTCTATGGGGAACACGGGCAGGAGTCTTGTGACGAAAATCAGCCATTTCTTATCCTGAAAATTGGTTGCAAGAATTTTTCTTCCCGCTTCCTTTTTTGAAAGAAGACGGTTAACATAATCTTTGCCAAGGAATCTGCCGAGAAAATATGCGGCAAGAATTTCAATTATAATACCGAGCACATTCACTCCGATTGCAAGCCACGTATCAAGAATTACACCGACCGCAACGTAAATGACCGATGCGGGCAGGACAAAAATCAGTCCCTTTACAAAATATAAGCCCAGAACAACGGCTACGATTACACCTGTTTTATCAAACTGTGACAGAAGAGCTTCAACATCAAGCCCTGACAGTTTATCGTAATTAACTATAGCAATGACAAACAGAATCATTGCAACAACAGCCCTTAGAATTATTCCGGCTGTCTCTTTCTTCTTATTTTCCATTTTTACCTCTTTTTTAATCTTCGTTAAATAATAATAACATATAATTCACGATGATACAAGCAGATTATTTTTAAATTATCTTTATTAATACCATAAAAAGTGTTTACACAATCATTTTTTTGTGTTATACTATTTTGTAATTTGCAAACAAGAGAGGAGATCACCATGTCTGCAAAAGATAAAATTGCCAAGGCGGGGCTTTTTTCGGCAACCGACAAGGCAATAAAATATATTAAGAAAGACCCTGAAAAGAATATCCCTAAGTTCGCGGGAAAAGTATTCAGTCTGTTCAGCGGTATCTTTCCGGGCAAAACTCTTGACAGCATGAAAAAAGGTGCCCAAGACCCCGACAACATCTACATTCAACTTGCAAAAAATATAATAAACGACACAGACCCTGCAATTATCAAGCAGATGGTCTATGCTTTCGGTTATGAAGCAGGTCTCAAAGGCACAAAACAGGTCCGTGAAAACAGAGAAAAGCTCGGTTGCAACATTCCGTGGCTTCTTCTTATGGACCCTACAAGTGCATGCAACCTCAACTGCAAAGGTTGCTGGGCTGCCGAATACGGTCATAAACTCAATCTCTCTCTTGAAGATATGCAAAGCATCGTTTCACAGGGTAAGGAGCTGGGTACTCACATCTATATGTACACCGGCGGCGAACCCCTTATCAGAAAAAAGGATATAATCAAAATATGTGAAGATAATCCGGACTGTGTATTCCTTGCTTATACAAACGCAACACTCATTGATCAGGAATTCTGTGATGAACTCAAACGTGTAGGCAATCTCTCTCTCGCACTGAGTATTGAAGGCAGTGAAGAAAGTAATGACTGGCGAAGAGGTGACGGTGCTTACAAGACAACTCTTGATAAGATGGAACTGCTGAAAAAGAATAAAATCATTTTCGGAATTTCGGTCTGCTACACAAGAAACAATGTCGACTATGTTACAAGCGACAGCTTCATTGAACTTATGATAGAAAAAGGTGTAAAGTTCGGCTTCTATTTCAACTATATGCCCGTAGGTCATGACGGAGATAAAGACCTTATCCCCTCCCCTGCCCAGAGAAAATACATGTATCACTGGCTCAGAAGAATCAGAAACAGCAGAATGGGTAAACCCATGTTCATTTTCGACTTCCAGGATGACGGCGAATTTGTCGGCGGCTGTATTGCGGCGGGCAGAAACTATTTCCACATCAACTCACGCGGTGATATGGAACCCTGCGTTTTCATTCACTATTCAGACGCAAACATTCATACACATACACTCCTTGAAGGTCTTAAAAATCCCCTTTTCACAGAGTATAGAAAGGGACAGCCCTTCAATGACAATCATCTCAGACCCTGTCCGATGCTTGAAAACCCCGAAAAACTCCGTGAAATCATCAAAAAGACGGGGGCTAAGTCAACAGACCTCATTATTGAAGAAGATGTTGACACACTCTGCAGAAAATGTGACGAGTTCTCTCTTGAATGGAAACCCGTTGCAGAGGAAATCTGGGCAAATAATCCCCATCCGAAAACAAGAACACAGTATTACCGTGACGGCGGTAAACCGAAAATGCAATAAGTTAAAGGAGTCGCATTTGCGGCTCCTTTTGTTATTGCAAATCAGAATTTGTCGAACTGAAGTTCGACAAAAATTCTCAATTCTCAATGCGCAATGCTCAATTGTGGAAAGGGCTTCGCCCTTTGACCCATTTATATAATTCAAGCCCGAAGGGCTTCCGAAATTGCGAATTGAGCAT
>JAZSPR010000142.1:0-3574 GCA_045537555.1 Acutalibacteraceae bacterium
CCTCTTGCCTTTACGAACTTCTGAAACCTGGGTACGATTTTATCCCAACTGCCGTTGCCTGCATAGTCAACACGCACGGCATCGTGAATCTCTTTTCTGCCGTCAAGGCTGAGAACGACATTATGCATTTCCTTATTTGCAAATTCAATAACATCATCATCAACAAGAACACCGTTCGTAGTAAGAGTAAAACGGAAATTCTTTTTGACATCCTTTTCGATTGAACGGGCATACTCAACAAGCTGCTTTACTACATCCCAGTTCATAAGAGGCTCACCGCCGAAAAAATCGACTTCAAGATTTGTTCTGTTGCCTGAATTTTCAACAAGGAAATCGAGTGCTCTCTTGCCCACTTCAAAAGACATAACTGCTCTGTCACCGTGATAATTGCCCTGGCTTGCAAAGCAATAAGCACAGTTGAGATTGCATGTATGAGCTACATGAAGACAAAGAGCTTTTATAATATTACCGCTTCTTTCTTTGAAGCGTGTTGCATCGGCTTCAAAAGTGTCGGGAGTGAAGAGTTTTCCCGCTTTTTCAAGAGAAGAAATATCTTCAATGCATAAGTTTACATCTTCTGCAGTTACATCTTCTCTGTCGGAATATTTTACGAGAATTTCACTTACGATTTCATCCTCATTCTTATCTTTATACATGGAAATAATATCGTAAGCCACTTCATCGACTGCATGAATTGAGCCTGAGCATGAATCAAGCACGATATTAAATCCGTTCAATTTATACTGATGTACCATAATAATTCACCTTAAAACATGATTACAGAAAAAAATGCCGCATCAAGCGGCATTCATCTTGAAAAGGATTATTCCTTGTTTTCGCACTGCTGATTTGCGATACCGCAGCTTGTCTTACATGCTGACTGGCATGATGTCTGGCATTCGCCGCAACCGCCGTTCTGAGCGCTTTCGCAAAGGTTACGAGTATCAAGAGTTGTGATTCTTTCCATAATTCATATCTCCAATTCTTTTTCTGCATTTGCAGTATTTAATACGGTATAAAGTATATCACAAGAAAAAAGCAATGTCAATACAGCTTGAATTATTTTTAAGGAAGTATATTTCCTGCACTCATGAAAATTGCATACCATTCTTCTCTTGTAAGCTTAATCTCTGATGCTTTGAGACAGTCAACGAGTCTTTCCTTTTTGAGTGTGCCTGTTATGGGCTGGATTTTTGCCGGATGTGAAAGAAGCCATGCCATAACGATTGTTGTTTTTGAAACAGCATATTTTTCAGCAATTTCATCAAGTTTTTTATTCAGCTCGGGGAAATCGGGATTATCAATAAAAGTACCTGCGGCAAAACCGTGCTGGAAAGGTGACCATGCCTGAATTGTTATTTTATTCATACGGCAGTATTCAATGATTCCCGAGCCTCTTTCAACCGATGAATCGTTATACATGTTGACATTGAGTCCTGATTTAATCATTGGACAATGTGCAATGCTCAGCTGCATCTGATTTGCAACCAGAGGCACATTGAGATTGCTTCTCAGATATTCCATCTGCCAGATATTTTCATTTGAAACACCGAAATTGCGTACTTTTCCGTTTGATTTGAGAATATCAAATGCTTCACATACTTCTTCAGGCTCAAAAAGAGTGTCCGGTCTGTGAAGAAGAAGCACATCAATGTAATCTGTACCGAGTCTCTTAAGACTGCCGTCTACAGATTCGAGAATGTGCTTTTTCGAAAAATCAAAGCTTACACCGGGCACAATTCCGCACTTTGTCTGAATAAACATCTTTTCACGGAGAGTGTCATTCATACCGATAGCTTCAGAGAAAATTTTCTCAGCTTCTCCCCTGCCGTAAATATCTGCATGGTCAAAGAAGTTTGCACCGTTATCCATGGCTGTTCTTATAAATTCCTCTGCTGTTTTAAGGTCTGTATTTCTGTTAAGACGCCAGAAACCGACTGCAATATTGGGAACTTCAAGACCTGAAACACCGAGATTGATTTTTTTCATAACAAATAATTCCTTTCATTTTTTAATAAAGAGACTGACGGAAAAAGCTCCCGTCAGTCAGAAAAATCAGAATATATAATGAGTGAAACTGCCGTTTTTCTGAACGGTAAGCATAAGTGAATCATCAGAGAATATCGGATTCACAACATCTCTGAACATTTCATCTGAATAAACAGCCGAAACTTCACCTGTAGCAGAATCTGCAATGCAGAGTACGGGATATCTGTCCTCTGAATAACCTCTTACAACGATTCTGTTATCTTCGCAGGCAAAAAGGTCTGCCTTGAAAGCATCAGAACCTGTGAATGAGATTTTTGTTTCTTTATCTTCCGAAATGTCGTAAACAGTATTTGTTGTTGTGATAAAGATACAGTCATGGCAAACAAGAATATCATCTCTTGTAACACCTTCAAATGTTTTTACAACCTGAGCATTTTTATAATTATTATCACACTTTTCAACAACAACATTATTATTTTCAACTCTGATATACATTATACCGTCATCAGTATATGTTGCCCAGTAACCGAGAACATCTTTTGCAATATTGATGTTATCTGTATTGTTTCCGTAACCGCCGCTTGTAAGAAGGTCAACTCTGGGGTCGTCTTCACCATACTGTCTGCCTGAGAAGAAAAGAGCAGTTTCTGTTGAACCGTCAATGACATTATCGTTGACAAGTGAATAGTCAACTCTTCTTGCACCGTTGAGACCGACTGTTCTGTTAGCATCTGAGAGCAATCTTGTACATGATGAATCAGAGAATTTAAAGATATACGGTTCTTCAAAAATCTTTTCATTGCTGTAGAAATCATCTTCTGTTGTATCAATGAGAAGAAGACAACTGCCGGATTTTGCACCTTCATAATTTTCACCGAAATTTGTAAGACGGAAAAATGCATAAGGATAAAGGTCAAACTTCTCTGTACTGCCTGTGTAAAGGCCGTAACCTGAAATCACACCGTCTTCTTCATAATATGTCATTGTTGCATTAACAAGCTGTTCGCTGAGTTTTACAACACAGTGATAAGTACCTGTTGCTTCAACGGAGAAGAATGTATTGTCTTCATACTTATAAAAGCTGACGTTTCCGTCAGTTGACATTGTGTAAAAAATATTATCGATATCTGTTTCAAGGTAAGGAAGACTGCTGTCTGCCTTTGCTTTGACATCAGTATTGTAATCACTGCCTACTTTAAGAACTTCCGCTTCTGTTGTAGGTTCTTCGGCGGGTTCAATAAGGCTGTCAAAAACACCGGTGAAAACAAGAACCGCAAATACACATACAACTGCAAAAATTGCAAGTATTATGGTAAGTTTCTTTTTATTATCCATAACGGACACCTCCAAATCATATTCCATCTTATTATAAACTTTTTTTTCTTTGGTGTCAATATTAATAAGGATTAAAAAACAGGAGAACTGATTGCAGTTCTCCTGAGACAAATCAGAATTTGTCGGGCTGAAGCCCGACAAAAATTCGCAATTGGAAATTCGCAATTCGCAATTGATGAAGGGGCTTTGCCCCTTACCCCATTATAATGGTTCAAAAGGCGGAGCCTTTTCCGAAATTGCGCATTGCTAA
>JAZSPR010000068.1:0-15012 GCA_045537555.1 Acutalibacteraceae bacterium
TAATGAATGAAAGGGCTACGCCCTTTAAATCCCATTATAGAGCGAAGCGGAACATAAGTCGCTTGCGACTTCCGACATTACTCATTACTCACTACTCATTGCTCATTTTTGTCGGGCTTCAGCCCGACAAATTATTGTTTACTTTATAATAACAGATAATATTTTGTCGGTCAAGAAAAAAAATTGTATTTTTTAAGGTATAAATTGTAAATAAAAGCCTGGTTTTTTCCTAATTATTAACAAATGTTAAATTTAAGTTTAATTTTTAAACAAACGGATACAACATTTATATGTTTTAATTATACCATAGTAAGTTTATTTCTGCTTATTAAATATTATATTGAAAGGATTGTGCAACCATGGAATTCATGAAAGAAATCCTCAAGTACGTTAAGGCTCTCGTTAACTTCCTTAACAGCATCCTTGCTACACTTGGCATGGATATGGAAATCACTCTTCCCTTCGGCCTTTAATTAATTGTCCGAAAAGCCGGTATCTTAGTGATACCGGCTTTTTTCTTTTTTGTATTGAATGCATTTTCTATATGTGCTAAAATAAAATTAATAAATCTTTATTCAATCTTTACTTTTATAATACAATTATAAAGTATAATATTGAAAGGAGCAGAGTATGAAACTTTCAATAATTCCCGCACCTTATCAGGCAGACTATCTGAAAGGATTTACAAAAGCTGATGCAGAAATATGTTTTTATGAAGACACACATCTTCCCCGTGACGGATTTGTAATACATATTGACGGTGATATAAAAATCGGAGCATCCTCTCAATCAGGTGTGTTTTATGCACAAAACACACTCAAAATGATAAAATATCAATGCGGACAGAATCTGCCGAATGTTCACATAAGAGATATTCCGAAATATACATACCGTTCTTTTATGATTGACTCCTGCCGTCACTTTTTCGACGTAAGTGACATTAAAAAAATGATTGATTACTGCGCAAAATTGCGTTTCAATGTTTTTCATTGGCATCTTACAGACGATCAGGGCTGGCGTATTCAGATAAAGAACTATCCTGAGCTTACAGAAATCGGTTCCGTAAGACACGGAACTCATATGGGCAGCGAACAGAATGACACCCCTTACGGTGGTTTCTACACTCAGGAAGAAATCAGGGATGTTATTGCATATGCACACAAAAACCATATGACTGTTGTGCCTGAAATTGATATGCCGGGTCATACTTCGGCTCTTCTGGCATCTTTACCCGAACTTGTATGCAACAAAAAGAATGTTAAAATAAAAACCGAAGCCGGCATTTTCAAAGATATCATCTGTGCAGGCAATGATAACAGTTATGATATTCTTTGTAACATTCTTGATGAAATCTGTGAACTTTTCCCCGATGAATATATCCATATCGGCGGTGACGAAGCTCCGAAAGAACAATGGAAAAACTGTCCCTGCTGTCAGCAGAAAATGATAGAAGAAAACCTCAACAATGAAGAAGAGCTTCAGGGGTATTTCATCAACAGAATCAACAGTTATCTCAGGAGCAAAGGTAAAAAGGTAATCACATGGAATGAAAGCCTCAACGGTGGCAATCTCTGTGAAGATATCACAGTTCAGATGTGGATGGATCCGAAAAAACGAAGCAAAGCAAGTAAAAATAAAATCATAAACAGCGATTTCTTCCACATGTATGCCGATTATCCTTATGAAATGACACCGCTTAAAAAGGTTTATGATTACAACACCGACATAAACGATAATGTAATCGGAACGGACATTCCCATCTGGACTGAATATATCCCTGATCTTAAAAAAATGGAGTATATGTGTTTTCCGAGATTTATTGCCGCCGCACAATCGGCATGGAGCAGAAACAAACCCGATTATAACACATTCATAAATGAACTTATTGAAATTCTTCCATTCTTTGATATAAAAAATGCGGCAAAAAAAGAAGAATGGGATCCTGCAGGAACTACAAGGCTTAAAAAGGTGATTATTCATTTTGGAAGTATTTCAAAAAATGAAAGAATAAGAACATTCTTTTTAAATAAAAAATAATACGGAGGTAATTTTTATGAAGTATTGTACACAATGCGGAAAAGCAATGGACAAAGCTTATTCTAACTGTCCTTATTGCGGAGCAAAAGCAGATGTTCAGGAACCTGAAACAAACAACACACAATTCAATGAGCAGACAGGCGGTAACACCTATGCTTACGGTGCTCCCGGCTCTGAAAAAGCCTATACAAAACAGCCACCTAATCAGGGAGATATCCCCGAATATATTCCGGCTCCCATTCCTCAGCGTTCGGCTTATGTTGCGGCATTTCTTGCTCTGTTCTTCGGCGTTTTCGGTCTGCATGATTTTTATCTTGACAGAACCAACAAAGGCATATTCAAGCTCCTTATCACTCTGCTCGGTTGCGGAATCGGTGGTGTCATTATTGAAATAATCAGCATCATTGATGCTCTCAAGCTTCTTAAAGGCGAAATCAATGTTGACGGCAGAGGCGAAATGATAAAACACGGTTTTTAATTTAATAACGAATATAAGAAAACGGTCGCCGCAGATGTACGGTGACCGTTTTTTTGTATCAATGATATTCATTTTCCTTTGCAAGAAAGATATTGTGAATTCCGTCGAGCATATTCCTGAAAAGTCTTACAAACCAATAATAAGCCTTACTTCTTGCATCTTCTGCTTCAAGAATCTTTGAATCTTCTTCAAGCACCATATCAAACATATACATCATTTCATACTCAAACGTCGAAAGGTCCTTTTCATCAAGAGTGATAAGACCTGCACCTCTTGAAATTGCATCTGAATACGCCTGACCGCCTACTGTGGGAACATTGATTATTGCAATATCTTCATACTCAGCCCTGAAATCATTTACATGGTCATGGCCGAAAAATGTTGCGATAACGTCGCCTGTTTCAACAAGTGCATCCCATTGTCCTACAGAATTGAATGAAGGACTGCACGGCTCAAGAATGATGCCTGAATGTCTGTTGAAGAAAGGAACTGGGAAATAAGAAACACCGTTCATTGTATAATCTTTGAAACCGCCGAAGGGCATTTTCGGATAAAGTCTTTCATAAACTTCTGTCATAATGATGTGCTGGAAAAGCATTGAAGGAACAGTTTCGCCACCATTTGCCTTTTTAAGCTCTGCGGCTGTCTTTTTGTACCATTCAATCTGATCTTCGTGAACATAATCATAACCGCCGACTTCCTTATCGGGATTATATGCATTTGAATCAAAGAACCAGAGATTGAATGCGGTTTTCTTACCGTCTGATGATTTTATTTCAAGATTTGACGTTCCGCAACCGTACATATCGGGGTCTGCATCTGTTGTAAGGCATCCGAACTCCTGATAATATGAAAGAAGTTTTTCTCTTGAAGTTTCTCTTTCACCGTCGTGATTACCGAAAACAACGGCAAACGGAATATCTCTGTCAACACAAGGCTTTGTTACTGCCTGAATAGTCTTTCGTTCTTCTTCATCACCCATGGCAATTGATGTGTCACCGAGATATACAACAAGGTCAGGCTCTGCCTTATCAAGACATTCATTCATAAGCTGAACTGTTGTTTCAACAAGGGGGTCAAAATCCTGAACATCGGCAAAAATCATGATTTTAAATTTACCGTCTGAATCAAACTGAAGTGTTTTTTCACCCTCAGCCGATGAAAAAACGGGGAAAATGCCGATTGTCATAATAATTGCGAGTGCTAAACTGATAATCTTTTTCATTCGAGACACCTCTTTATTATTTGTATATTTATTTTAACAAATAATAAAGATTTCTTCAAGTATAATTTTTTAACACAACGCTTCCATTTCACGTTTTATTCCGGCAATTATCCTTTTTTCAAGCCTTGAAATGTAGCTTTGCGATATTCCCATAATATCGGCAACTTCTTTCTGGGTGTGTTCGTTTTCTCCGTCTATTCCGAAGCGCATATTGATAATAAGCCTTTCTCTTTCCCCGAGTTTATCAACAATTGAATGCAGAATCCTTTTTTCATCTTCATATTCAAGGTTATAATTCACGCTATCGGCATCTCCCGCAAGAACATCAGAAAGCAGAAGCTCATTGCCGTCATGGTCGGTATTGAGCGGTTCATCAATTGAAATTTCCGTTTTCCTGTTTGACATTTTACGGAGATACATCAGAATCTCATTTTCAACACAACGGCTTGCATATGTTGCAAGCTTTATATTTTTTTCAGGACAGAAAGTGTTCACAGCTTTTATAAGTCCTATTGTGCCTATTGAAACAAGATCTTCAACACCGACGCCTGTATTTTCAAATTTTTTTGCTATGTAAACAACAAGTCGCAGATTATGAGTTATCAGCATTTCCCGTGACGAATTATCCCCCTGAAGGATTTTTTCAAGGCATTCTTCCTCCTGTTTTTTTGTAAGCGGCGGCGGCAGAGTCTGCGGACCGTTGACATAAAAAATATCATTATCAGGAAAAATCTTTTTGAATTTATTTAAACAATCCTTTATGAATTTCAGATATCTGTTGTGTATTTTTATCAAAACTCTTTCTCCTTTCAAGTTTTTCCGTCAGGTCTGACGGAAGAATTATGCTGTCAAGCCCGTTATCACATACTGCTATTTCAGCATTTTCAAGAACATACTGCATTTTTTCATTGCTGATTTTCACTTTATCTGCCCTGAAACACGGCAAAAGCGCCTGTGATGCAACCGTATTGCACGGCAGAAGCTTTATTCCCTCTGACGGCTCGCCTGTAAGATAATATTCAATGATGCTCCCGGGAACAATGTTTTTTATCATTCCGATATCCGCAATTATAATACTTTCTCCCGTAAAAGGGTCCCTGAAAGCATTTCCCGAATCATATAATGCACTCTCACGCACCACTTTTCCGTTATGTTCTATTTCTGCGGTAAAAAGAAGGTTTGTCGGTTTATGATTTGTAATTCTTCCCAAAATCCATGTCACCGCATAACAGATAACGCATGCACCGACAAGGGAAAAAAATGACAGATTTATGTAAGCGGCTCCGTTTCTGTACTTAACAATGTTTATTCCCGGAAGTGATGCCGCAAACATCATCATTCCCGCAAAAATAAAATTCACAACGAGAAAATAGCCCGTTTCTTTTGCAATCAGCCTGACTGTTTTCGGGTTATACACAATAAAAACTATAATCACGGAAAGCAGAATTTTAATCAGAAGTGATAAAACAAACCCCATTTCGGGAGCGAGTATCATAAGCGAAGAGATACCTCCGAAAAGAGAACCTGCAACATATCTCCCTGATGAAGGCGAAAGCTTTATCAATCGTGATGTGGCAAGCAGAAGCAGAAACGTGACTATTATATTCAGAAAAATCAGAACATCAATATAAATAACATGACTCATAACATCAATTATAAACATCTGAAATGCAGATTTTGTCATATGCGGGCAGAGATTGATTTTAAACTTAAATTTGTAATTTTTAAACAACTTTTTAAGGAAAAATTTTATCAGAATATGAAAACATTATTTTCAGAAAATAGAGTCAAAGGAGCTGATTATTTTGAAAACAATCGGTAAAAACAGAAGATTCACGGTGAGAATTGTCTCTTTCCTTATGGTTCTGTTTGCAGTTCTTTCTGTCTGGGGCATTGTTCAGACATATAAAGCCGTAAAATATGCAAAAGAGCTTACTGTTGCACATCAGCGCACGGTTGCATCCCTTGCATCTTATATTGATTCGCTCGAAAATGATCTGAGAAAAATGCAGTATGCAAACACACAGACAATGACATCGGGATTGTCTGTTTCGCTGTGTAAAGCCTCTGCAGGTGCAAAAAACTGTCTTTCAGAACTCAATACAGGTGAAACTCCGCTTAATAATGTCAATAAATTCCTATCTCAGGCAAGTGACTATATCCAGAGCGTGAATAAAAAAGTTGCGTCGGGTGAAAAACTGTCAGAAACAGACCATGAACAGATAACACGTTTATATAATTATGCGGCATCACTCTCTGACAAAATCGGATATATGGAAGAAGTCATGCTTTCGGGAGATGTCTCTTTTGAAGATGCAGTTTCAACTCTGAGTATGCTCAAAGACACGGGAGATTTATCTGTTTCTTATTCATCAACAGTTACCGATGCAGAAAAGTCATTTTCAGACTACCCTACTCTTATCTATGACGGACCTTTTTCTGATAATATAATGAAAAAAGAATCTGAAATGCTGAAATATGAAGATGAGATAACGCAATCAGAAGCAAAAAAAAGAGCATCAGCCTATTCGGGAATCCCTGAAAACAGACTGATTGCTGCAGAAGATGAAAAAAGCACAATCGAAGCTTATGTATTTTATTATGAAAACACTACAGTTGCGGTAACGAAAAAAGGCGGTTATCTTCTTTATCTTCTCGCTGATACCTTTTCAGGAGAAACAAAAATCAAGGAAACCGATGCTGTTGAAACTGCAAAAAAATATCTCAGCAAATTCGGATACGGTTCAATGAAAGAAAGCTATTATTTTGATTCTGACGGAATATGTACAATTAATTTTGCATATACTTCTGATGACATCATATGTTATCCCGATCTTATCAAAGTAAGTGTTTCACTTGATAAAAATGAAGTTGTTTCTGTTGACTGTACGGGTTATCTGATGAATCACAAAAAACGTGATGTACCTGAAAACACAATAAGTGTTGAAACAGCAATGAAATCAATCAGCGAAGTCCTCAGTGTAAAAAGCCATCAAACAGCATTCATACCGATGAATGACGGCAATGAAGTTTTCACTTATGAATTCTTGTGCAACGATAAAGTCGGAAATGATGTACTTGTTTATATCAATGCCGTAACGGGCGATGAAGCAGATATCAAGTTACTTCTTTATTCCGACGAAGGCACTCTTACAAGATAAATGTATAATCACACTATTTTCTGTAAATACTTTTTCTGAAAGGAAGAATCGATTATGAAAAAAACAACAATTATTATTTTTGCAATCATTACGGCTCTGTCTTTGTTCTTTACAGCATGCGGCAGAGAGGATGATAACAAAACGGATGTCACAACTACAATGCCTGCAGTTACAACAACACTTCCCTCTACCACAATGAGGAATGATGCTTCTGATGACATGTCAGGTGTTCCCGAATCAACAAATCTTGATTCAGCGTTAGGAAATGCGGCTGAAGATATTGTTGACGGTGCAGGCGATGTTGCGGAAGATATCGGTGGCGCAGCTGAAAGAGTCGGCGACAGAATCGGCAATGCAGATGAAAGACTTGCTGACGATATGCGTGATAATAACAGATAATAAAAAGGAGAACGGGAGCACTTCTTTACAAAGTGTCTCCCATTAATTTTTTGTCCTTAGCAATCCTGCTCTATCGACGGTTTCTGCATTACCTTTTCTCACTTTCAAGCTTTTCAACGTGCTTTTTCATTGTTATGTTGATATACTGAGAAAGGGAACGGTCTTCCTCTTCCGCCAATTCAATAAGTTTTTGTCTTAAATCTGAATCTATTGTAATACTGATTTTATCTTTCAAAGGTTTCATAATCTTCACCCTTGATTATTATATCATTTATACCACATTATATTGACTTATCTTGCAAGGTAGTATATAATACTACCAGATCAACCTTATTTATGATTAGTCTCCTTTTCATCAGTTCTGTTTAATATATAGTCAACAGATACATTATGATAATCTGCAAGTTTTATTAATATTTCTGTAGGTATATCCAGCTCACCACGTTCGTAATTGCTATATACCCGCTGACTGCAGGAAAGTATTTCACCCATTTGCTTCTGAGTAAGGTCTTTATCTTCTCGCAAGTCACGAATTCGTTGATATTGCATACATTCACCGTCCGTTTATGATATATATACAATTATAGTTTAGCGCAAATTCCACTATTGACTTTTAGCGGATATTCCGCTATATTATTAATAAACAAAATAATATTTTAATTAGTATACTCTTGTAATTCTGATTTATAATTTATGTCTGAAATGATTCAAATGAACAATAAATTTGTGGCTAATATTAAATTTCTGTTATACTGTCTGATTGTCATAATTAATAATATAACTCTTTCACTGTTAAATCTGATGAATTATCCGGATTTCATATTCAATGATATTGTTGTTTCATCTTTTAAATGTGCTCAGATGCTTTCCGCAATCTCTCTTTTCTGTATTACACTTATCATTATAAAATCAATAAAATGTCGTTTTAATTATACAAAGTTTGAGAAATATGTTCTCTGCATATTTATTTTAATACATATTGTAATTTATTCATTATATTTTTATGCTTGTTTCACATAAAGAAAAAATCCCATCTGAATTATCAGATGGGATGCTTTATTTGGGCAAGAATTACTTAAGTTCAACCTTTGCGCCGGCTTCTTCAAGCTTAGCCTTGAGTTCTTCAGCTTCTTCCTTAGAAACAGCTTCCTTGAGTGTCTTGGGAGCTTCTTCAACAGCAGCCTTTGCTTCGCCAAGGCCAAGGCCTGTGATTTCACGAACAACCTTGATAACCTTGATCTTTGCAGCAGCGTCGAAACCTGCAAGAACAACGTCAAATTCTGTCTTTTCTTCAGCAGCTTCTGCAGGGCCTGCAGCAACAGCTACAGCTACGGGAGCAGCAGCGCTAACGCCGAATCTTTCTTCTACTTCTTTAACAAGTTCTGAGAGTTCAAGAACTGAGAGCTCAGCAACTTCATCAACAATCTTAGTGATTTTTTCTGATGCCATTTTAATTTACCTCCGAATAAATTTCGATTAATTTCTTTTTTTAGTTTGCAACAAAATTATTCTGCTGCGGGTGCTTCTTCAGCTGCGGGTGCAGCTTCTTCAGCGGGAGCTTCTTCAGCTGCGGGTGCTGCCTCGCCACCTTTTTCAACAATAGCATTGATTGCTCTTGCGAAAGATGCCATGGGAGCCTGGAATGCAGCTGCGACAGTTGCGAGAAGAACTTCTTTTGAGGGAAGCTTTGCAAGACTGTCAATCTTTTCAAGAGAGATAACCTCACCATCGAGGAAACCGCCCTTAACTGAGAAATTCTCATGCTTTTCAGCAAATTCTGAGAGAATTTTTGCAGAAGCAACGTAATCTTCATTACTTACTGCGAGAGCTGTTGTGCCTTCGAGAACTGATGTAAGTCCTTCGAGAGCTGTGCCCTTGACAGCGAGAGTGAGAAGAGTGTTCTTTACAACAGCGTATTCAACGCCTGCTTTTCTGAGGTTTGCACGAAGAACTGTATCGTCTGCAACTGTGATACCCTTGTAATCAACAAGAACACCTGCTACAGCGTTGTTCAGCTTCTCAGAAAGTTCAGCAACCTGCTGTTTCTTCTGCTCTAAAACTTTTGCACTTGGCATGCTTGGTTTCACCTGCCCATAAATATTTTAAGTGCTGTTCAATATGGAAAAATGCCTTCCTGCACAAAGACAGAAAGGCATACAATTCAATAATCGTATTCCATTCCTCGGCAGGCGTCGATGCTTAATCGGTTAAACCGAACCTGCTGTCTTTAGAACAGCTTATATATATTAACACAAAATCTCTTTTATGTCAATACCTTAATGAATTATTCTTCTGTTGTTGTTACAACAACCTTGTTGGGGTTAACGCGAACGCCGGGGCCCATTGTTGAAGCAACTACACATGAACGGATGTACTGACCCTTAGCAGCAGCGGGCTTAGCCTTAACGATAGCTTCAAGAAGTGTAGCGAAGTTTTCACCGAGCTTCTCAGCACCGAAAGATGCCTTACCGATGGGGCAGTGGATGATGTTTGTCTTGTCGAGACGGTACTCAATCTTACCTGCTTTAGCTTCTTCAACAGCCTTAGCTACATCAGGAGTAACTGTACCTGCCTTGGGGCTAGGCATAAGACCACGGGGACCGAGGACTTTACCGAGACGACCAACAAGACCCATCATGTTGGGAGCTGCGATACATACGTCGAAATCCATGAAGCCTTCGCCCTGGATCTTTGCAACGAGATCTTCAGCACCTACTACTTCAGCACCTGCTGCAACAGCAGCATCTGCTTCTGCACCCTTTGCGAAAACAGCAACTCTTACCTTCTTACCTGTACCGTTGGGAAGAACAACAGCACCACGGACCTGCTGGTCTGCGTGACGTGAGTCAACACCGAGACGAACGTGAACTTCAACAGTTTCATCGAACTTTGCCTTTGCGGTCTGGCAAGCGAGAGCAAGTGCTTCGCTGGGATCATAAAGTTTTGCGAGGTCAACAGCTTTTACGCTGTCAACATATTTCTTACCATGTTTCATTATTTACTTACCTCCGGCTTAGTCAGCAACGACAACGCCCATGCTGCGAGCTGTACCTGCAACCATTGACATAGCTGCTTCAACGCTTGCTGCGTTAAGGTCGGGCATCTTCTGTTCTGCAATTTTTCTTACCTGCTCTGATGTGATTGTGGCAACCTTTGTCTTGTTGGGTACGCCTGAACCACTCTCAATACCGCAAGCTTTCTTGATAAGAACTGCTGCAGGAGGAGTTTTTGTGATGAATGAGAATGAACGGTCTGCGTAAACTGTGATAACAACGGGGATAATAAGACCCATGTCATTCTTTGTACGCTCATTGAATTCCTTTGTGAATGCCATAATGTTGACACCATGCTGACCGAGAGCAGGACCAACGGGGGGAGCCGGTGTTGCTTTGCCGGCGGGGATCTGAAGCTTAATGTAGCCTGTAACTTTCTGTGCCATAACTGCACCTCCGTAAAAAATGTGGTAGTGGCGGAGTGAGTTTCTCTCTCCTCCCACAGGACAATCCGAGGGATTACCCTATAATAAGCGGGCATAGCCGCACATTACCATAATAAAATAATGTTTATCAGTCGAGAGCGGGTTCAACCTGATCAAGACCGAGTTCGATGGGAGTTTCACGACCCATCATTGAAATGATGACACGGACAACATCGTTGTCAACATCAATCATATCAACCGTACCCTGGAAGCTGTCGAACGGACCGCCGATAACTGATACGAGGTCACCAACCTGATAGCTGACTTCAATAGTGCGCTTTTCAACGCCCATTGCGATAACCTCTTTTTCTGTAAGCGGACGGGGTTTGCTTTCAGGACCTACAAATCCTGTAACACCTCTGGTGTTTCTTACAACATACCATGCTTCGTCAGTCATTTTCATTTCGCCTGACTTGGTATCATAGAAAACACCCATTTTTACAAGGACATAGCAGGGGAAGATTTTTCTTTCAACTTCTCTTGTCTTTCCGTCTTCCCTGATCTCTGTAACGAGTTCAGTAGGGACTCTGACTTCGAGAATCTGATCATGCATCTTACGGTTTTCTACTACTTTAACTATATTGTCGGCAACTTTGTTTTCATAGCCGGAATAAGTATGGACGACATACCATTTTGCATCTTCCATTATAGATACCTCCCGTAATCAGCAAAATAAGTTAAGCTGTTGCATCCTCTGCTTCAGCTTCATGGTCATGACCTTCGTGTTCATCTGCATCTGCAACATCACTTACACTTTCACCCTGTGTAGCATCCTGAATTGCACGGATACCCTGTGAAAATGCAAAGTCTGCAAGCCAGATACCTGCACCGACGATAATAACTGTCATGAGAACAATAAGTGTGTTCTTGAAAACGGTTTTTCTGTCGGGCCAGATGACCTTTTTACATGTACCTTTGAAATCTTTGAAGAATTTCTTGATTGCAGCAAACATACGTGTAAACACGTTGCCCTCTTTCTTGGGCTTGCTCTGCTTGATTCGCTCTTTCTTTGCTTTAAGAGCTTCTTTTTCGGCCTGTTTCTGAGCTTTTAAAGCTTCTTTATCGACCTGTCTGTTTTCATCAGCCACGTGAAGAATCTCCTTTCATAGTCGGATTTCCGGAATTTTCCGTCCGATTACTTAGTTTCCCTGTGAAGAGTATGCTTCTTGCAGAATCTGCAGTACTTGTTCATCTCTAATCTGTCGGGTGTGTTCTTCTTATTCTTCATTGTGTTGTAATTGCGCTGCTTGCATTCTGTACAAGCAAGAGTAACCTTAACTCTCATAACGGCACCTCCATAATTAATGTAGCCTCCCTCTTTATATTTGGAGAGCTTGTGTCACCTTAAAAAAATGCACACAAAAAAATAGCCCTCAAAGAGGTATAAACAATATATCACAATAAATGCAATATGTCAAGAGTTTTTTCAATTTTGGTCAAACTGTTGAATACAGCGGAAAATTCAACTTTTCACAATGCAAAATGCACAATAAAAAAGCTTATTTTCCGCCATACAACATGTTTATTTGAATGCAGATGAGCTGTTCAGCAACATTGTGCTGTAAATAAACAGAACATCGCAGTTTTCAAAATCCGCAAACGCACCGAGCATTGCGGGGTTTATATATCTTATATCAACAAGTGTTACCTTGCTGTATCCCTCAACAAGAAGAGGTGAAAGACTGCTGCCGAATGAATCTCTGAACATAATAAGTTCACGGTCTGTTTCTGCAAGAGGATTCTCACACACAACAAGTGCATCCGAGCCTGACATAAACATTTCATAAGGGTCTTTACCGTATGCCTCTTCCATATCATAAACACTCTTTTCAACAGGCTTGCCCGTATCGTAACTTGTGACAATACAGTTGCCGAGTGTTTCACTTGTAAGATATTTCAGAGTATCTGACTTGAAAGGTAATGCGGACTGACCGTAATAAACACCGTAAAACGAATTGTCAAGTGTGTTTTCGGTATAGTCCGCTTTCACATCGGCACCCATACATTCACCGATGTATTCAGCCACATCGGTTATTTTTTCCTGACGCCAATGAGTATCCGTGGTGTAATAATCATCAATCGAAAGCTTATCAATTATATCAATGTATGTCATATATGATGTTTTGTCTTTCATATATGAAACAAGCTTATCATAATCAAGTGAGAGATATCCGTTTTTCTCAGCGAGGAAATAATTCTTATCGGGTACTATTGAGAAATAAACATCCGACTGTGTTCCCTGAATATACTTTTCATATATATATAAGAATTTTTCTGCCGCATTATCAAGCATCGGAATACTCAGCGGATATTCAAGCTTTGAAAGATGCCCGTCAGCGGTATAGATATCGTTATTATCCTTTTTAACAAAGATATATTTTTCGCTGAGTGCCTTTACCGAACGGAACAAATCACGCATCGGAAAACGGTCTACGGTGTAATCCTCAAAATCAGACATAAAATCTGCCGAAAGGACGTTCTCCCAAGTGATTTCGGGGAAAGATGCGAGCACACGTCTCTCGGAATCCGAATATTCGGGACCGGGCTTTACAATACACCATACGGAGAGTGCCAGAAGAATGACTGCAGAAAGAACAGTCAGAACAATACTTTTTATTTTATCATTCATAATGCACCCTCCTTAAAATCTGAAATAAAGGAACGGATTGAAGGAACCGTCAACAAGATATGCGGTAATCACAACCAGAAGAACAACACATACTGCAGGCTCAATAAGATTGATTACCTTATTACCCGTTGCTTTTTCTCTTATTTTTTCAACAATTCTCTTCGGAAGGGGCGTTGCACCGATAATTGCAATCACTATTACAAGAAGATAACTTCTCAGATAATATGCAAACTCTGCCGAGAACACGGAAACTCCTGCAAGACCGAACATTCCCGACAAATCGGCAAAAGCCTGTCCCATTCCGTCAGCATTGAAAATAACAAAACTGATTATTACAAGGAACATTACATAAATATGAGAAATGACCTTTGATTTTTTCAGTTTTTCAAGAAGGAATGATTTTTCAATCAGCAGAAGAACTGCAAAATAGAGTCCCCATACAGGGAAATTCCATTCCGCGCCGTGCCAGAAGCCTGTCAGAAGCCATACAACGAGAATATTAAAGAACTGTCTCGGTTTTGAGACTCTGTTACCGCCGAGAGGGATATAAACATAATCTCTGAACCATGAACCGAGAGACATATGCCATCTTCTCCAGAATTCGGTCACACTCTTTGAAATATACGGATAATTGAAGTTCTCCATAAAATCAAAGCCCATGATTTTACCGAGCCCTATAGCCATATCGCTGTAGCCTGAGAAGTCGAAGTAAATATGAAGCGTGAACGAAACGGCATAAAGCCAGAAAAATGCAACTGATTTATCATCCGATGCACGGAAAATATCGCAAAGTTCACCCAAAGCATTGGCAATGAGTATTTTCTTTGAGAGACCGAGGATAAAACGTCTTATGCCGTCGGATATTTTTGCAAAAGTATGAGTTCTGTTTTCAAGCTGAAGAGCAACATCCGAATAACGGACAATGGGACCTGCAATAAGCTGAGGAAACAGCGAAATGTATGCCGCAAGTGTTATCGGATTTTTCTGGGCGGGTGTATCACCGCGATAAACGTCAATTGTATAACTGAGAAGCTGGAATGTATAAAATGAAATACCGATAGGAAGAGCAATTCTCAGAAGGGGCACGGAAAGACCCGTTACAGCATTGAAATTGGCGATAAAGAAATCGGCATATTTGAAATACCCCAAAGCTCCGATACTGAAAAGCACAGATATTGCAAGAAAAACTTTCGATAATTTCTTCCCTCTGAATTTTTCAATCAGCAAACCGATAACATAAGCGATTGCAATTGAAATTATCATCAGGATGACATACTTCGGCTCACCCCATGCATAAAAAAAGAGACTGGAAATGAGAATTACCGTATTCTTGAGTTTTTTCGGTGCAATAAAATATAATATCAATACTGCAGGGAGAAAATAGTATAAGAAAGGAATGCTTGAGAATAACACTATATCACTCCGTTAAATCAGAATTTGTCGAACTGTTTAAATAAACCAATCGTAGGGACCGATGCCCACATCGGTCCGCATTTGTCGAAGACAAATCGGAAATCTTTAATTTCCGCAAATTGAAAAATTTGATTCAATAAGATTGTTGTAAATGAACGATTTTCAATCGTTATTGCTCCATTACATTACGCA
>JAZSPR010000087.1:0-5215 GCA_045537555.1 Acutalibacteraceae bacterium
ATGCTCAATTCGCAATTTCGGAAGCCCTTCGGGCTTGAATTATATAAATGGGTCAAAGGGCGAAGCCCTTTCCACAATTGAGCATTGCGCATTGAGAATTGAGAATTTTTGTCGAACTTCAGTTCGACAAATTCTGATTTGGCAAATCAAAAAACAGTCTGCTTTTTCGGCAGACTGTTTTTTCGCTTATATTTTATTTCTTTCTGTATTTTACAACGATAGCAACTGTTCCGCCTATGAGTACAACTGCGGCGATAACTGCGGCAACGATGACTTTTGTGATGTTTTTGTCATCATCTGTGTTTTCTGAGGGAACATAACCTTCAACTGTTGATTTTGAAACAGAGCCTTCGTTAAGCGGAATTTTAAGGGTTGCTCTTTCGGGGCTTTTTTCAACAGAATCGGGGTCCATGTTGTAACTGTCGGCATATGAAATGAAGACGGTTTCTGTTGCTGATTCGTTTATGACTTTGAAATTGAATGTTACAACTGTTGCGCTGTTATCTTCTTCACAATCTTCTTCTTCAACGTAATAAAGGTCAACAAATTGAATTGCAAGAGTGTTGTCATAGCCTTCCATTTTGCCGATTTCCATAATTACGTTTGACATTTTTGCTTCTTCGTAATCGACAAGTTCAACTACCTTGGGATCGAATCTCAGACGGAAGTCAGCACTTTCTGTTCCTGCAAATTCAAGAACTCTGTATTCAACGGTGATTGTCTTCTTATCTGCATTGTATGATGCGTTGAGCATAAGCTCGGGTTCACCCCATGCAAATGCCGTAAGGGGGAGTAACGACATTGCAAGAATAAGAACTGTAAGAATTGTTGCTGTTATTTTTTTCATTTCGGAATCTCCTTTAAACAAAATAGAATTGTGTATCCCATGCGGGAATATACGGATTGTGTCTTATGTAAACATTATAATCATCTCTGATTGATTTTACAAGCAGGGGGAGAGTGAAAATATCTTCACTTCTGTGATAACATGAAACAAGCATTTTCGGTTTGCATCTTTTTATTGTTTCGGATGAACCCGTGAGAGCTTCTTTTTCAAGACCCTCGACATCGAATTTTATATATGTGACTTCATTTTTGCCGATTATCGAATCAACGGTCATTGAGTTGACTGAAATTCCTTTGCTGTCGGCTTTTCCGTTTCGTCCGCCGTCGGATGAAAACAGAATTTCACCGTTCTTGTCGGAAATACAGACGTTGAAAAGCTCAATGTTACTTAAGTTTTCCGTGTATTTTGTCAGTTTTGCAAAATTCTTTCTGTCGGGCTCTGCGGCAATGATTTTTCTGTAAGAATTTACATGAGAAAGGAATTCTTCAACCGTGTCGCCGTTGAAAGCCCCGAGGTCAAGATAAATTTCATCATCCGAAAGATGAAGAATGTTTTTATATGCTTCATTCCTTGATATTTCGCAGTTAAAAAGCAGATTCATGTTACCCGTGAGCTTGAAATTGATTATGTTATCATAAGTATGACGGGATTTTTCATCACAGAGCATTGACTTTATTTCGTCAATTTCATTTTTATGCTTTTCGTAAAATTCACGGTTAAAAATGTTATCTCCGTAAACGGGAACATCAACCGAATATGTTTCTCTTTCTTCTGCAACTTTTTTGAAATTCTCAAGCACTTCGGGTCTTTGCGAGCCGAAAGAAATAAGTGTGAGGAAATCACCGTATTTTTCTTTTGCTTCACTGTAACTTATAACGGGGAAGCCTCTGAAGTTGCGGCTTCTTACAAATCCGTCAGAAGCAAAAATACCCGAAATTTTTACATTCAGCTTGTCAAGCTCATCTATTATTTTGTCAGCTCCGTTGCCCGTGCCGTAAATGAGTACGGGTTTTTCGGTGCTTTGTGCTTTTTCCCAGACAGTAATCATTCGAGAATGTTTGATGTAATGAATTCAATGCCCCAGTCTGCAAGCTGTTCGCCCGCTTTCGGGTCGTCACATGTCCAGCAGTTTACTTTTATGCCTGCATCGTGAAGTTCTTTCATATTGTCCGCATTGAGAGAAGTGTATTTTATGTCAAGATCGAGTTTATGTTCTCTGAGTGTGTCAAGAAGCCACGGTTCGTAATCATCAATAAGGAACTGTGCTGCCTGTTCGGGGTATTTCTTTCTCAGGAAAATGAGATTTTCAAGACAGAATGAAATAAAAATGACATTTTCGAGGTAACCAAGGTCTTTTATGATGTCAACGATTTCATAAACCTGTTCTTCGGTGAAAGCATTTTTGAGCTCAAGAACAGCTACTTTCTCATATTTTTTGCAGATTGAAATATATTCCTGAAGTGTTGGGATTCTGATGTCACTTCTGCCCTTCTTTCCGTCAATATCGGTAAGAAGTAAGTTTCTCAGGCAGTCAAATGTTGTCTTTTCAACTTCCATATTGTCAATTGCAACTCTGCCCGTTGTGTCGTCGTGGAAAACAACGTATTTTCCGTCAAGAGTGATGTGGACATCTGTTTCAATGCCGTAGTAACTTCTGTTGCCTGCGGCTACAAATGCGGCATTTGTGTTTTCTTTTTCAATTCCGCTGAGTCCTCTGTGAGCTATTACAAGGGTATTTTTTTTGCTGAATTTAACAGTATTCATATATGTTCCCTCCGTTCAGAAAAAAGTATAGCACTAAAAAAGACAAACTTCAATATTAAATTAATAAATATATTGCAAAATAAAGCGAGTTGTGGTATGATTTATACTGAATGAGAATCGAAAGGATGTTGTCTTATGGATATAGCACAGCAGTTATATAAGGACTTTACAGATGAACAAAAAGCTAAACTTCACGAGATTCAGGGTATTGAACTTAAAATTCTGCGTGAAGTTGACAGAATATGCAAAAAATATAATCTTCATTATTCTCTCAGCGGCGGAACATTGCTCGGTGCTATCCGTCATAAGGATTTTATCCCCTGGGATGACGATATTGACATAGATCTCAAGAGAGATGATTTCAATAAGCTTCTTTCTGTTCTTCCTGAAGAACTCGGCGATGAATTTGAATTTGTGAATTACAATGAGTTCGGTGAGTATCATTGTGACTTTATCCCCAGAATTTATTACAGAAACAGTAAGGCTGTAAATTCATTCAGCACAGACGGCGGAAAGAATAACTTTGCAAACGATGCGAGAATGAACAGGATTTTCATTGAGCTTTACTGCCTTCATGATACGGATTCAAAGCTTGTTAAAAGCCAGATTTTCAAAGTAAAGATGATTTACGGTCTTGCAATGGGTCACAGACTCATTCCCACGGATTCATCAGGCTACAGCTTCATGCAGAAGGCTCAGGTTGCAGTTCTTACAACAATGGGTAAGATGATGCCTCTTAAGAAAATCTATAAAATGTACGAAGACTGTGTAAACAGCGTTAAGACAGGTGATGGTGACCTCTATTTCAAGCCCAGCGTGCCCCTGCCCGTACAGCACAGAAATGTTTTCCCCAAGGATTTCTTTGCTTCATATACAGAAGTGCCTATCAGGGATGACATGGCAATGGCTCCTGCAGAATATATCAGAGTGCTTGAATACCTTTACACAAACTGGCAGGACCTTCCCAAAGAAAAGGACAGACATCCCGGTCACTTTGAACTTTTAAAAACTGAAATTTTTAAATAAAACAAGGAGTAACAGTATGAAAAACTTCATTATCATCATGTCGGGCGGTGTGGGTAACCGTTTCGGTGCAAATATCCCTAAGCAGTACTGTCTTCTCAACGGCAGACCCGTTATTGACTATGTTATTGATGCCGCTAAAGGCTCAAAAGTTGCAGATAAGGTTATCGTGGTATGCGACCCATCCTGCATAGACTATTCAGAGGCTCTCAAAAACTCAGGTTTTGACTTTGCCGTAAACGGAAAAGAAAGACTTGATTCACTCAAGAGTGCATTTGACCATATTCAGGCAAATTATCCCGAATGTGAAAGAATTATTATTCTTGATGCCGTTGCACCTTTTGTCACAAGTGAACTTATTGACGATTATCTTACAAAACTTGACGATAACGATGCTGTTATCACATGTCAGAAGATTACGGGTGCTCTCGGTAATTATAATTATGATCCTCTTGACAGAGAAGAGTATTATATGACTCAGTCTCCCGAGGCTTTCAGATTCAAGACACTCATTCCTCACTTCACAACCACATTCCCCAGTCAGGAACTCGCATGGCAGATGCCCAGAGAGACAAAGAAATATCTCAATTTTGAATTCAAGAACAATCTCAAGCTCACATATGACTTTGACCTGAAATATGCGTCATATATGCTTGAAGAATTTAAAAAATAATTATTCAGGACGTGTTTTATGGCAACCGATAAGAAGAAAATTTTCAATATAGCATCAGACCTCGTGTTCTCCATTGCAGGTCTTATGCTTATGAACGGTATGCTTCAGTTTCTCATAAATCCCACCCTTAATAACTGGATGGGCGAGGCGGCATTCGGTAATTATCAATCAGTTTTTGCAGTCGTATCTATTATGGGTACGACTTTTGGTGTTGCTGCAAATTATTCACGAATGGTTCGTGCAAGGGACAAAAAAGATACCAACGGTGACTATAATATTTTTCTTACCGTAATCGCAGTTCTTTGCGTTGCTGTTGCGGCAGGCACACTTGTTGTTTATCAATCTTTTAATATCGCACATTTTATTTTGCTTTCAGTGCTTATGGCTGCAACTGTTTTCAGATATTACGGCGATGTTAACTATCGTATGAAGCTTAACTATAAGGGCTTTTTCGTTTATTATGCCATTATTACGGTCGGTTACTGTATTGGTCTGCTTCTGTTTAAATTTGTTGCACAGCAGTGGATGCTTACAATAATTGCAGGTGAAATTGCTGCGGTTCTTTTTGTGCTGTGGAACGGAAATATTTTAAAGGAAAAGATCTTTTTAAACGTTCTCCCGAATTCGGCGGAACAATGAAATCCGTAGGTGTACTTTCTGCAACAAATCTTCTTTCAGCCATTGCTCAGCAGGCAGATAAAATTATTCTCGGACTTGCAATGAGCGGCGAAGCAGTTACAACATTCTATGTTGCAACGCTTTTGGGTAAGGTTGTTTCATTGCTTACGACTCCGCTTAACGGTGTGTTGATAGGTTACCTTACAAAGTATGAGGGTAAATTCACAAAGAAAATGTTTGCTGTTTTTGCTCTTGTTTTGCTTGGAATCGGTGTTATTGCCCTGGGCTGT
>JAZSPR010000035.1:0-13459 GCA_045537555.1 Acutalibacteraceae bacterium
ATGCTCAATTCGCAATTTCGGAAGCCCTTCGGGCTTGAATTATATAAATGGGTCAAAGGGCGAAGCCCTTTCCACAATTGAGCATTGCGCATTGAGAATTGAGAATTTTTGTCGAACTTCAGTTCGACAAATTCTGATTTACCAAAAAAATCGCTCCGGTTTCCCGGAGCGACACGGATTAAATTTTAATTATGATTAAAATGATTCAAGTCTTGCACTTACACGAAGAATCTTACGTGCATCGGCAGCTGAAATCTTTCCGTTGCCGTCAACGTCAGCAAGCTTTGTCTGTGCAGCATTCAGAGTTTCAAGCTTTGCACTTGCACGGAGTGCAATACGTGCATCAGCAGCTGAAACTTTGCCGTTACCGTCAAGGTCACCTGTTATGCCTGCAGGCTTAACAGGATCAGTTGAAGGAGTCTTGTCAGTTGAAGGAGTCTTGTCGGTTGAAGGAGTCTTATCGGTTGAAGGAGTTTTATCAGTTGAAGGAGTCTTGTCGGTTGAAGGAGTTTTATCTGTTGTGGGATCCTTCACGCCTGTTGCGGGAATAACAGTTACATCAACGTAATGACCGTTATTCTTACAATATGTGCCCTTGTAGCCGTCGTGCTTATCAGTTGCAGCCTTTTCAAAAGAGCCTACATTTGAACAATCATGCTCGAAAATACCGAAGAGAAGAGTATCAACGATATCAAGAACTGCATTGATAATACCCTTCTTGAAGGGGCTGTTATCGCTCTTTTCATCAATGATATCTGCAAATGCAACAAAGTCACAATCGAAGAGTGCGGGGAAGAATGTTTCTACCATTGTTGTGTAAACATCAAATACGAATGTTTCATCACCGCAACCGTTGATGAAGTGCATGGGAAGAAGTTCATTGAGAACAACATTAAGCTTATACCATGCTGAACCGTCCTTGACACCTCTTACAGTTGTAAGTTCGTCAGCAACTGCGGGGATACCGTCAATGTAGTTAAGTGCCCAGTCAACAATTTCTTCAAAGATGTCTTCCCATGTCCAGCCCTTAGCCTTGAGAGCATCGGCATCAGCAACTGTCATATCGAAGTTTGTTGCATCATTGAGCCAGTAAACAGCAACATCCATACCCATGTTGCCGAGTACGTCATTCCACTGTGCAAGAGAAATATCTCTTACCTTGCCGTTTGACATAACGAGGTCTTTATAATCCTTGTTGAATGCGATATCTGCATCCTTAACCATGAACTTATCGATGCATACATATGCCGAATATGCTGCAACCTGTTCAAGTTTTGTGATTTCTGCAGGAAGTTCCATATCAAGAAGTGTGGGATAGAAGAGTGAGAATACTGCAACTACCATATCTTCAAGGCTCTTGCCTGCAATCTTATCAGCTGTGAAACCGCTGAAATCAAATGAATAAGGAACATCGTCAATTGTGAATTCAAGCTTGCCGCCGTTGTTAGCTGCAAGAGTCTTGAGGATGTAACCGAATACTGATGTAAGGTTAGCATTTACATTTTCGTTGCCGCCCTTCTTAAGGCCGAGTTCTGCGATAACAGAAGGCTGAAGAACAACTTCTGCGATTGTGCAAACGATGTTGTTAAGATTTGAGAAGAGACCTGATTCAGACCATGCTGCAAAATTGAAGGTTTTAGCTGTAAATTCATAATCCATGTTGATGATTGTGCTGAGAACTGCAAGCTGATCATCCATTGCGATAAGGTCTGCAAGAGCCTTCTTAAGGTCATTGTTAAGAGGTTCAATAGCAAATGATGCAATAACTGCATCGCCGTATTTGCCGATGATTTCGTTAAGACTCATTGCTGCAACGTCAGAAGCTTCTGCCTTTGAAGGAGCTGTGCCTGAAATGAGCTTGAGAAGAGCTGCTGCAAGGAGTTCGTCACTTGTGTACTTTGCATAAGCTGAATCTGCAAGATCGGGTTCACCGTCAGCCTTGATGAGGTTATCATAAAGAAGCTCATTTACAAGAACTGCAACATTGTCACCGAGAAGACCTGCAACTTCTGCTTCAGCATCGATAGAAGCAAAGAACTTGATTGTACCGTTAACATCACCGAGGTCAAGGTTACCCTTTACGACCTTCTTGATGATATCAACATTATCTTCTGCTGAAAGGAATCCGAAGAGAGCATAAACGACATCAAGAGCTTTTGCATTTGAAGTTGAGATGGGCTTTGCCTTACTACCTGTGCCGACTTTAAGCATAGATGTATCAAAGTTAGCTGCATCACCACAGAATGATTCACCCTTCTTTGCAAGGAAATCAAGAGCACCAACAAGAGTACCGAGCATACCGTCAACTGATTTAAGGTCAATTTTAATACCCTGAAGAACCGCACTTATAAGACTCTTATAAGCCGCAATTGATTCTTCAAGATTTGCTTCTTCAAGAACTACATCAAGATAATTAAGAAGTGATTTTGCAAGAGCTTCTGTGTCTGCTGTTGCTACATCAATCTTATCTGTTTCAGCCTGCTCCTTGAGAGCATCAATAAGCTCGAAGCAGATTGAGAGAGCAGTAGGAACAATTTCTTCCTTTCTCTCACCGAGAGCTGTAAGAAGGTCATCCACAACAACTGCAAGATTGTCTTTGTCTATGTATGCATCAAGAGATGTGGTATCTCTGCCCTGAGCAAAAGCTGTCATGGGGATGCACGTAGCAACCATAAGCAGTGCCATGAAAACACTTAAGATTTTTGTGAATTTTTTCATGAAAAACATGTCCTTTCTTTTGCGTAAAAACGCAATATTTTTTCAGCATTAAAAACAATTATGCCTGGTTATAGTCTAATATAAGTTGTTTAAAATGTCAAGTTTTAATAATCTGTAAATTATTTCTTTCGCAATTTTTGTTAATTAGCACAAAAGAAAATAAAAATTTTTGTGGTTTATTACAAGTTAATTTTTTGAATAAAAAGCATTATTCTTTTGCAAAGAAACAAAATCAATTTTTTTCGACGGAATGCATAATTTTGTATTGAAATTCTTGTTTTATTGGTATATAATGATTTTGTCTTAATTATAAAAGGGGTGATTTGTCCGTGAACAGCTTACAGAAAAGAATTCTTACAGACGGAACAGTTCTGCCCGGAAATATTCTTAAAGTTGACAGTTTTCTTAATCATCAGATAGATACAAATCTGCTCAGAGATATGGGAGCAGATTTCTATGAGCTTTTCAAAGATAAAAACATAAACAAAATCCTCACCATTGAGGCATCCGGCATTGCAATTGCCTGCTATACTGCAGAGCATTTCAATGTTCCCGTTGTTTTCGCAAAAAAAGGCAGTCACAAAAACGTGGGTAAAGATGTCTTCACGGCTGAGGTCTTTTCTTTTACAAAAGGAACATCATACGAGGTTGCAGTTTCAAAACTTTATCTCAATGAGGGCGACAGAGTCCTTATCATTGATGATTTCCTTGCAAACGGACAGGCTGTTTTAGGGCTTAAGAAAATCATTGAAGATGCAGGTGCCGTACTCTGCGGTGCAGGTATCGCAATAACAAAATGCTTCCAGCAGGGTGAACAGATGCTCATTGATGCGGGAATTGACGTAAAATCACTTGCCGCAATCGAATCAATGGAAGACTGTGTCATTAAATTCAGAGAATGACACTTTTAAAAATGTATATGTTTTATTGACATATAAATTAAATCCGACAGGAGACGAAAGAAATGAAAAAAATCATTGCACTTCTTCTTGCAGCAGCAATGCTCTTCGCATTTGCCGCTTGTAACAAGACACCCGCAAACGAAGATGGTTCAACAGAAGCTGACGCAAATAATGCAGCTACAGCAGTTGAAGACGTAAAAGTCGGTTTCATCTTCCTTCATGACGAGCAGTCAACATACGACAAGAACTTCATGGATGCTGCTAAAAAAGCATGTGAAGAAATGAACGTTGAATATGCTCAGAAGACTCAGATTCCCGAGTCAAAAGACTGCTACGATGCAGCTGTTGAACTTATCGAAGTTGACGGTTGTAACGTAATCTTCGCAGACAGCTTCGGTCACGAATCATTCCTTATCGACGCTGCTAAAGAATATCCTGATGTTGAGTTCTGCCATGCTACAGGTACACAGGCTCACACAGCAGGTCTCAAAAACTTCCACAACGCATTTGCATCAATCTACGAAGGCAGATTCCTTGCAGGTGTTGCTGCAGGTCTCAAGCTCAACGAAATGATTTCTGCCGGCAAAATCACAGAAGACAAGGCAAAGATGGGTTACGTAGGTGCTTTCACATTTGCTGAAGTTATCTCAGGTTACACATCATTCTACCTTGGCGCAAAGTCAGTTTGCCCCTCAGTTACAATGGACGTTAAGTTCACAGGTTCATGGTACGACGAACAGGCAGAAAAAGAAGCTGCTCAGGCTCTCATCGCAGGCGGTTGTGTTCTTATCAGCCAGCATGCAGACTCAATGGGTGCTCCCACAGCTTGTGAAACAGCAGGTGTTCCCAACGTTTCATACAACGGCTCAACAGTTGCTGCTTGCCCCAACACATTCATCGTTTCTTCAAGAATCGATTGGACTCCCTACTTCAAGTACATGATCACATGCGTACAGAACGGCGAAGCTATTGCTACTGACTGGACAGGTACAATCGAAACAGGTTCAGTTGTACTTACAGACGTTAACGAAGCAGCAGCTGCTGAAGGTACTGTTGCTAAGCTTGAAGAAGTTAAGGCTAAGCTCCTCGACGGTTCAATCAACGTATTTGATACAGCTACATTCACAGTAGGCGGCGAAGCTCTCGCATCTTACAAAGCTGACGTTGATACAGATGCTGACTTTGAAAAAGATACAGAAGTTATCGAGAACGGCATTTTCTTTGAATCAAAGTTCCGTGCTGCTCCCTACTTCGATCTTGAAATCGACGGCATCACTCTTCTTGACAGAAATTACGGCTAAAATTGATTCACAGTCCGGGACGGGGCAACCCGTCTTGGACTGATTTTGAAGAAAGTGCTGACAAAAAGCTCAACATTTTCTTGAAAATGACACGAACGGAGGTTTGTTGTGACTACTCAACCTGCTATTGAACTCAAAAACATAACAAAGAAATTCGGCAAGGTCGTTGCCAACAAAAATGTCAATCTTACTGCGTGCCGTGGTGAGATTCTTTCCATTTTAGGTGAAAACGGAAGCGGAAAGACGACACTTATGAATATGATTTCGGGCATCTACTTCCCTGACGAAGGTGAAATCCGCATTGACGGAAAAGAAGCCGTAATCACATCACCCAAAGATGCTTTTGACTACAAAATCGGCATGATTCATCAGCATTTCAAGCTTGTTGATGTGTTTAGTGCCGCAGAAAACATTGTTCTGGGCATTGAAGACGGAAAATACAATCTCAAAAAATCAATTGATGAAATAAAGAAAATCAGTGCTCAGTACGGTTTCAATCTTGACCCCGAAAAGAAGATTTACACAATGTCCGTTTCTGAAAAACAGACTGTTGAAATCATCAAAGTGCTTTACAGAGGTGCTGATATTCTCATTCTTGATGAACCCACAGCCGTTCTCACACCTCAGGAAACGGAAAAGCTGTTTGACATTCTCCGCCGCATGCGTGATGACGGAAAATGTATCATTATCATTACACACAAGCTTCACGAAGTTCTTTCACTTTCTGATAAAGTATCGGTTCTCAGAAAAGGCGAATATATCGGCACCGTAAACACAGCGGAAACCAGCGAAAGTGAACTGACGGAAATGATGGTCGGCAAGAAAATCGACCTCAACATTGAAAGAGCTAAGCCTGAAAATGCAGAAGACAGATTGTTTGTAAACAGCATAAGTTGTGTCGACAGAACGGGTGCCACAGTTCTTGACGATGTTTCATTCACGGCAAAAAGCGGTGAAATTCTCGGCATTGCAGGTATTGCAGGCTCGGGTCAGAGAGAACTGCTTGAATCAATTGCAGGTCTTCAGCACCTGACAGAGGGTGAAATCCGTTATTACAATCCAAAAACAGGCAAAACGGAAAATCTCAGAGATAAAACTCCTATGCAGATAAGAAATATGGGCGTTCGTCTTTCCTTTGTTCCCGAAGACAGACTCGGCATGGGTCTTGTAGGCAACATGGACATCATCGACAATATGATGCTCAGAAGCTATTCAAAGGGACATTCATTTTTCCTTAAACGTAAGCCTCCCAAGGACCTTGCAATGAAAATCATCAATGACCTTGAAGTTGTCACTCCCTCTGCAAGCACTCCCGTAAGACGTCTTTCGGGCGGTAACGTTCAGAAAGTCCTTGTAGGCAGAGAAATTGCCGCTTCCCCCACAGTTCTTATGGTTGCTTACCCCGTAAGAGGTCTTGATATCAACTCATCATACATGATTTACAATCTTCTCAACGAACAGAAGAAAAAGGGTGTTGCAATCATTTTTGTCGGTGAAGACCTTGATGTTCTGGTTGAACTGTGTGACAGAATCATGGTTATCGGTTCCGGCAGAATCAACGGCATCGTTGACGGCAGAACAACAACAAAAGAAGAAATCGGTCTTCTTATGACAAAATCAAAAACTGACGGAAAGGAGAATGACAATGGCTGATAAAACCGCTGTAAAAAAGCATCACGAACCGCTTATTCACATTGTAAAGCGTGATGACCTTCCCGCATGGCAGGCATGGCTGATAAGAGGCGCCACAATCATTGTCGCACTCGTACTTGTCGGTTTCCTTTCAATGCTTGTTACGGAAAAAGGATTTTTTGAAACATATCAGATTATGTATTCGGGTGTTTTCGGCAGACTTCTTCAGGGCTCAACAAAAATGCTGTGGAAATATCTGCAGGAAATTGCAATTCTTCTCTGTCTTGCCCTGGCACTCACTCCCGCATTTAAAATGAAGTTCTGGAACTGCGGTGCCGAAGGTCAGGCACTCATGGGCGGTCTTGCATCAATCTTCTGCATGATTGAATTCGGCGAAAAGCTCCCTTACGGTGCACTCATTGCCGTTATCTGTGTCACAAGTATTCTTGCCGGTGCGGTATGGGGTATCATCCCCGCCATTTTCAAGGCTCTTTTTAACACAAATGAAACTCTGTTCACCCTTATGATGAACTACATCGCAACACAGATTATTGCTTATTACGTTTACATCGAGGGCGGCGGCTCAAACGTTATCAACCCCGTTTCGGCAGGTAATTTCCCTTCAGTCGGCGGAAATGACTATTTCGTGAACATAGTGACGGTTGCAATCATTACTGTTGTTATGTATATATACCTTAAATACAGCAAGCAGGGTTATGAAATCTCAGTTGTCGGTGAAAGTCAGAATACGGCAAAATACATCGGAATCAACGTAAAGAAAGTAATTATCCGTACAATGGCAATTTCAGGTGCGTTATGCGGTGTTACGGGTATGCTTCTCGTTGCAGGTAAGGACCATTCAATCAACACAAACCTTGTAGGCGGTCAGGGCTTCACAGCTATTCTTATGTCATGGCTCGGTCAGTTCAACCCGTTTATTATGGTTATTATGACTGCAATTGTTGTATTCCTGAGAATCGGCGTTTCAAAAGTTGCCGACTCTTCATTCCTCAATTCATCATTCTCTGAAATCATGGTCGGTATCGTCATTCTGATGCTTGTCGGTTGTGAATTCTTCATTCAGTATTCAATCAGATTCCGTCATAAAAACAAGGAGGTTAAAGCATGATTATTCAATTTATCTGCCGTGCAATCCTTCTTGGCGTACCCCTTCTTTACGGCTCAACGGGCGAAATCATCACCGAAAAATCAGGTCATCTCAACCTCGGTATTCCAGGCATAATGTATGTCGGTGCGATAAGCGGTGTTGTAGGGTCATTCATTTATGAGAACTCATGCGGCAATGATATAACTCAGATGAACGCATTTCTTGCCGTTATTATCCCCTTACTGTGTGCAATTGCAGGTTCCGTTATCATGGGACTTATCTATTGTTTCCTCACAGTTACACTTCACGCTAATCAGAACGTTACGGGTCTTGCTCTTACAACTCTGGGCATAGGGCTCGGTAACTTCCTCGGTGCATCACTTATCAACATCACAAAGAGTGAACTTCCTTCAATCGCACTCACAAAGACAAGCTCATTCTTCGCAACAAAACTTCCATTTGCAGATGATCTCGGTTGGTTCGGTGAACTGTTCTTCTCTCACGATTTCCTGACATATCTTGCAATTGCGATTGCTCTGATTTCTGCTTTTGTGCTCAACAAGACAAGAGTGGGACTCAATCTCCGTTCAGTCGGTGAAAACCCCGCTACAGCCGATGCAGCAGGTATCAATGTTATCAGATACAGATACGTTGCAACATGCATAGGAAGTGCAATTGCAGGTCTCGGAGGTCTTCAGTACGTTATGTCATATGCAAGCGGTGTGTGGTCAAACAACGCATTCGGCGACAGAGGATGGATGGCTATTGCACTCGTTATCTTCGCTCTGTGGAAGCCCTCATTCGCAATTGTCGGCTCATTCGTATTCGGTGCGCTCTGTAATGCAAACAACTACATTCAGGGTCTCGGTACTGAAACTCAGGAGCTTTTCAAGATGCTTCCCTATGTTGTTACAATCATCGTTCTTGTTATCACAAGCATGAGAAAGAAGCGTGAGCATCAGCCTCCCGCAAATCTGGGACTTAATTACTTCAGAGAAGAAAGATAAAAAAAATCGGGGCTGTCACAACAGACAGTCCCGTAATTATATAAAAAACAAACCCCGATAAACGGGGCTTTTAAGGATATTCAATTAAAGACCAAGCATTGCGCCGAGAGATGAGAAAAGGTTAACAACCATCATAATGAAATTATAGAATGCTTCAAACATATTACAATCCTCCGTTTAAATTTAATTCACAACTTGTGTATTAATAATAGCACACAATTCGGTCATATATGTTAATCAATATTGTATATATTATTAACATTCTGTTAATAGAAGTCATTTTTCATTATTTTATTTTACATTTTCATTACATTATGTCGCTCACACATTTACAATTTATTCACATCAGAATATAAATAAGTGCAAGAAGAATAAGATAGTCCGTTTTCTCTTTTGAAAGCACGGAAAGAACGGCAAGAATTATCAATGCATCTTTATCATCTGTGATTTTTCTTATAGTGTTGTGTTTCTCCGTTGACTGAACGGGCAAATGCACAGGCTCACTTTCCGGTTTTTCAAACTCGACGGGCATTGAATAATGCCTGACATCATCTGCAAGAGGGATATTCTTTCTGCTTTCAGGTTCATCCTCCATTGCCAGAGTTGCCCGTTTTTTCATCTGACGGACTCTCTCAGCCGCTTCTTCCTGCATTCTGAGCATGTCGTTATATGTATATTCAGCCATTATTCACCTCACAGCAAACCGTTCAGAAGTCCGCTTTCACGAAGAACGGGAATAAGTCTTATAAGTCTGAGTATTTTTATAACTTCATCTGCTTTCTGCTGTCTGTCTTCGCTCAGAAGCGGTTTCATGGCTTCAACAAAAGCAGTCCGTTCATCATTGCCCGAAAGCATTGAACCGATTTTTCCTATATCTGAAATTGCTGATACATTGTTTTTCGTTTCATTGGTTTCAGATTTCTGACCACCCCCGAAAATTGCCGAAGCTGTGTCCTGAAGCTGTTTTATATCTTCATCAGATAAAGATGACAGAATTTCACTTATGTCCATTTTTATCACCGCCGAGTTTTTTGAGAATTTCCTGTGCCTTAGGGCTGTTCATAAGTTGGGACACAAGTTTTTTATCCGAAAGAAGTCTTGAGAGAGCCTCATTCTGACCGGAAGAAAGGTTGCCGGTCAGTTTCTCTGCAAGTTCTTTATTCTCTTTTTCACTGTTATTTTTTATTTTATCGATTATGTTATCCATATTATCCATATAATCTCACCACCCATATTTCTTTATAAATTCTATTCAGCTGAAAGGTGATTTATGATGCGTTTAATTGTATTTTCCGATTCACACGGTGATGTTGCATCATTGCAGATGGCGATTGAAAACGAGCATTCTGCCGATGCAGTTATATTTCTCGGCGACGGACTCAATGATTTTGAATATTGCAAAAAACGTGTTTATGACAAAATCTGCATTGCTGTAAAGGGTAACTGTGACAGCTATTTTCTCGATTATCCCAAATCACAGACTCTCCCGTTGGGCGGAAAAACCGTTTACTGTACCCACGGTGACCTTGAAAAAGTCAAATTCGGTCCTGAGATGCTCAGGGAAAAAGCAGAGGCTTCGGGCTTTGATATTGTTCTTTTCGGGCATACACACAAAGCAATGCATGAATACTGTAACGGTATCCATTATCTAAATCCGGGATCAGTCAGAGAAAATTCATACGGAATAATTGACATTGAAAAAAACGGAATAATGTGTTTTCACAAAAAGATTGTTTCTGCATATTGACATAGTATTAAAAAAAGGGTAAAATTTATAATATATTTTAATAGGAAGTGATTCTATGGATTTCAAAAGTTCACCTGCTTTATATTTAATAGCGGGTGCAATTCTTCTCTATGTCATTGCTCAATCCGTATTTTTCCTTGTAAAAGCCTGGAAACACGGTCAGGAACTCGGCATTGATAAAAAGAAAATGCGTAATTCAATTACATCAAGTGCACTCTTCACAATTCCGTCAGCTCTTTCGGTTCTTGCAACCGTTATTGCTCTCGCTCCTGCTATCGGTCTTGTAATCCCCTGGGTAAGACTTTCTGTTCTGGGTAACATCACTTACGAAACAGTTGCCGCAACAGAAGCTATCAATGCATTCGGCATCACAACAGGTATTTCCGAAGCTGTTACAGATCCCGAAGTCTTCGCAGGCGTTGCGTGGGTTATGACAATCGGTATCTGTTTCTCTCTCGTTATTCTTCCCTTCGTTGCAAAGCCTCTTCACAAAAAGTTCCTTTCAGCAGGCAAGAAGACAGAAGAAACAGCAGAAGTAAAAGATGATGTTGCTGTTGAAGCAGCTGAAACTGAGAAGAACCCCAAGAAAAAAGCAAAACGTTCATTCGCAGGTTTTGTTGACCATGTAACTCCCGCTCTTTTCATCGGTCTTATAGGTGCTTTTATTTCAAACGCAATCCTCGGTGCAGGTAAAAAGGATGTAGCACTCGACGGTGCAGGTGTTCTTTCAGTTATAACACTTGTAACATCTGTCGTTGTTTCTATGGTTCTTGAAGTTATTACAAAGAAATTCAAACTTACATGGCTTGAACCCTTTATTATGCCTATCGGTATGATACTCGGTATGGTGGCTGCGATTGTATGCTACAATGTGCTTCCGCCCGAAATTGCAATGCTTGAATGGAGGGGTTAATAATGGCTAAAACAAAGACTAAATCAGCTCGTACATATTATGATAAAGTCCATACATGGGGAAGAATTTCAACTGTAACAGCACTTTGTGTGCTTCTGATGTTCCCCATGGCAATATGTCTTTATCTCGGCGTATTTCCTCCCTTTGAAAAGGTTTTCCAGGGTCTTCTCAAGGTTATCCCTCTCTACTGGTCAGTTGCTGTTGTTGAAGTTCTCTTCTACACACCCATGCTCGGTGCAGGCGGAACATACCTTTCATTTGTAACAGGCAATATCGTTAACCTCAAGCTTCCCTGTGCTATTAGTGCAATGGAAAGTGCAAAAGTAAAGGCAAACAGCGAAGAAGGCGAAGTTATTTCAACTATAGCTATTGCAACATCATCAATCGTTACAACAGTTATTCTTGCAATCGGTGTTCTTGCATTCGCTCCCTTCCTTGAAACATTCACAAGCAGCGCACTTCTTATGCCCGCATTCAAAGAAGTTATCCCCGCACTCTTCGGTGCTCTGGGTGCAGGATACTTTGTAAAGCATTGGAAGATTTCATTTGTACCCATCATCTTCATGCTTATCATTCTTGTGTTTGTCCCCACAATCGGTGCATCAACGCTCATTTTCCCCGGCATTGTCGCTTCTGTTTTAGGTGCATTCTTAATGTATCAGGCAGGATGGCTTGACAAAAAATAATTCAGAAAAAAGATGTTGATTTTTGAAATTATAAATGGTATAATATACCCATAAAAAAATTGTAAAGGAGTTAATACAATGTTTAACGGCGGAACAATCAATATTGACAAATACCTTGGCTATTTAGAAAGAATCATTGACATCATTCTCAAGTTATTCGGTATACTTGGTTAATCAAACAAAACAACAGTTGTTCTTCGCTAAACAACAACTGTTGCAGTTCCTGAGACAACAACTATAGCTTAATTCAGGATTCAAAGGCCGCCTCATTCAAGCGGGGCGGTCTTTTTATTTTCCCAATTATAATTTTAAACAAAATGTTGAATAATTTTGTTATAAATATTAATTATACAATAATATTTATTAAAAGTATTGAAAATAAAGATTTTATGTGCTAATATTACATTGTTTAATAGTCTATTTTAGAAGAAGGAGGTCGCCTTATGGAAGGATTTACAAAGATAATCAACTTTATCATGGAAATCATCGACCTGATCATGAACTTTTTCAACAAACACAACAATAATATTGATCAAAACCCTGCTCCCGATGCAGCTGCCTGAATTAAATTTCATAATTTTGCATTCTCACGCTTCTGAATCTACTAAATAAGTGAGATGCAAATATAATGAAAGCAGGCGTAATGTCTTTCAAAGAATAAATCGAACCTTTCTTCGATATTCTTGCAAAATTCATCAATTCTTTCTTGGTATTCCTCGGAAGATGTACTTCAATGAATCTTTACAACAAGCTTACAGACATTATGACAGAGCTTGCATAATTATTTAAGAATAATATGTCGGATACTTTGTGTATCCGACTTTTTTCTTTGTTTTTTTACAACAAAAAGAAAGTTTTATAAACATTCTGCAAATAAATTTTACATTTTTTGGTATTTATCTGAGAAATGTATTGACAATTATTCCCTGATATGCTATATTAATGTCAGAAATTGGGATTAGTTTCCTGATTCATATTATTAATTATAACAAGAAAGGACAATATAACTATGAAATCAACCGGTATCGTACGCACAATTGACAGTGTAGGCAGATTTGTTATCCCCATGGAACTCAGAAGAAAGATGAACCTTATAAATGCAGAGGATGCGCTTGAAGTATTTGTTGATGACGACAAAATCGTTCTCAGAAAGTATTCTCCTTCATGTATTTTCTGCAAGAGTCTTGATGATATCATTGAATATAACGGTCAGAAACTCTGCAAGGAATGTATAAAAAACCTTCAGGGGCTTATAACAGAAGAATAAGCAACAGACGGAAACTCCCGTTTCCGTCTGTTTTTTAATTGACAAATCAGAATTTGTCGAGGTCCCCTCGACAAATTCTTTAATGAGTAATTAGTAATGATTAATGAGTAATGAATGAAAGGGCTACGCCCTTTAAATCCCATTATAGAGCGAAGCGGAACATAAGTCGCTTGCGACT
>JAZSPR010000102.1:0-18844 GCA_045537555.1 Acutalibacteraceae bacterium
AATATTATAATGGGTAAGGGCGAAGCCCTTCCGAAACTTTTGCCGAAGGCAAAAACATCACTTGACCGAAGGTCATTCATCATTTTGCGTAGCAATACATCACTTGCCGTCAGGCAAACATCACTCAATAATTTATCGAGCTGAAGCTCGATAAATTATTGTTTTGTTTACCATTCAAAATGGCTGAAAGGAATAATTCCCTCTGCAAAGTTGGTTTCTCTTACCATACCTTCGGGATTTACTCTGAAAGTTTTTGTTTCGTATGCATCGATATCGAAACGGAAGCCCATATCAAAGATGTCACTCATAATGAATGAATGAACACCGTTTTTACCCATTGTTTCGTTGATTCTCAGAACAACGTCACCTGAACCGTCATCGCACATCTTTAGTGCTGTGAGTTCGATGTTTTCACTTCCGAAACGGAAAATGTCGTTTACATCCTTGCCGAGTGTTGCTTTTGCATCGTCAAAAATTTTCTTTACGTCTTCACCGATAACACCGTCAGAGATAAGGTTGAGCCATTCACCCTTGAAAAGTTCTGTGTTTGCAGTCTTACCATAGAGAAGAGCGGCTGCTGTGTCATATTTTTCAGCCTCAAGAAGAGTGTTTTCTTCTTCTCTGATAAGAGAAACTTTTTCGTTTTCGGGCTTGATAACGGGGAAGTCGATGAGTGATTCACCGAGTTTGGCGATCATTTCTTCCATTGAGCCGAGTTCTTCGTTCATTGCTGGCTTGTAGCCGAGAATTCTGTCAACAAGCTTGTCGCTCTGCATATAGAATGCACCTTCAGGAACACCTTCGGTGTCGGGGCTGAAAACGCAGATTTTGACTCTGCCGGCTCTGAGAAGTCGGGGAAGTTCTGCATTGTATGATGATGCGAATGCTGCAAGATAAGCATCCTTGCCTGACTTTACAGCATCAGCCTGTGAGTAAAGCATATATCTTGCGAAGCTTTCGTCTGAAAGTTCATTAAGACAATCGGGAATTATAATAAGATTGTGAAGCATTATTTGTTACCTCCCTCTTCGATTATGCCGAAATATCTGCCCATCCAGTAAGGTGTTGTGAATGCCTTGCAGGTTTCGATAACGAATTTACCGCCTGACTCTTCATTGATAAGATGAAGTGAGTCACGGTCATATTTTGAAATTGCTCTTTCATCCTGAGGAAGAAGATATGATGTCTGTTTGTAGCCTGCGAAGAATTCCTTTGCAGCAACGTCACGACGGCTGTCAAGACTTACTGATGATGCCATCATGCTTGAGTTGTTTCTGTAGAACCACATCTTGATTTTTTCTTCGTCGAGAGGACGCTCGGGACGTGCAACCATATAAGGAATATCATAAATGGGATGATGTTCACGATCAACTGATGTTTCTCTCCAGTTGAGCCAGCTCTTGTGATAAAGTTCACGGAGTTCTTCATCTGTTTCAAACATTGAAAGACCGAAGAATGTTATATTTGAGAGCATGTGGTCGCCGTACATGATGTCTTCGTCGATGTCGCAGCCTGAAGGAATGCTTGATGCAAATGCTCTGTCATAGTGGAGAGGTCCGAGGTCTGCATAACCCTCTGCAATAAGTCTCTTGTATTCGCTTTCCCATAGTTCGTTTTCACCGCAGACCTTCTGTGCAAGCTTGAGATACATAAGCATTTCGTTTGCGTTAAGGGGAGCATCACACCAGCCGATACCGCCTGTGAAATAACTCTTGCTCCACTTTGCCCAGCTTGTGGGGCCGCCGTGGAAATCGTGAAGTTCATAGCCGTTGTCGATGATATGAGTCATAAGATTTGCAATGGCTGTCTTTATAAGGTCATCAAGCTCTTTGTCTTCTTCGCCGAGGATTTCGTGTGCGAAGTAGTAGCAGATAAGGTGAAGAGTTGTTTCGTCACTGCTTGTGTCACCCTTGTAGATGATATCGTCATCCGTGAAGCCTGCATTTTTGTAAAGCTTTGAAAGTCTTTCGGGAATGGGAGCAGATGCATCACATGTCATTCCCACATAGCCTCTTTCTCTTGCTGTTGTGGTATCAATAACTGTTGCCTTGCCGTTCTGCTTTCTGAAGAAAAGTCCGTCATCGGGAGTGGGGTCAGCAGTTGTTACATATGTTCTTGCTACGAAGCCGTTGCCTCTGCCGGGGATGAACATGAGAAGCAGACAAGCTTCAAGCGAACGGACTGCATGCTCTCTTATCTTTTTTGTGTCTTCATGGTCAGCACCCTTTTCTCTTTTAAGAACAGCATACTTGAAAAGAAGACCCATTGTGTACATCGCTGTGAAACCGCCGTCGTTGTCTGAGCATGCGTAGGGCTGTGCAGATGCCTTGTTCCAACCCTCGTCAAGTCCTCTCTGGCTGACCATACCGAGTCTCTCAACGATTGTAAGTGTTTCGTCAAGAAGCATATCTGCCTTTTCTTCCATTGACATCATTTTAAGCTCAATGTGTGAAACGCAGGTTTCTGTTTTGACCCAGATTTCGTCTTCGCCGCCGCAGAGAGCAAGAATCTTGTTATCCTTCATATCTCTGTCTGCTGAGAAATACATAACCTTGTCATAGTATTCCTTTTCGCTTTCGCAGTAGCGTGCAAGACCCTTGTCACTTGCAAGCCAGTAAACGTCACCGTAGTTTCTTACTGCCGTGATGTCTTTTTTTGCAAAGGGAATGGGGTAGTTAGGGGTAAAATCAATTTTCTCTTCCTTGAAGTTATCAAGACATTCAGGCACACATTTGTCGTCGTGTGAATAGAATGTTATAACTCTCGTTTTATGGGGATAAAGAGTAATTGCCAATGTTATCATCCTCACTTTTTTTCATTTGATGCTATTATACATTTTTATAAATAAATATGCAAGTATTAATATGGGGTGATATTAAAAATGATTGAAATAATTTCGGATTTTTTTATAAAAAGGCATGATATCACAGATTTATCGAACAGCAGACGTGTTTACGGAACAGTCTGTTCGCTGTCGGGAATTTTTCTTAATCTTGTTTTGTTTGTCTTTAAACTTATGGCAAGCATTTTTTCGGGCTCTGTTGCGGCGGCTGTTGATGCCGTTCATAATCTGACCGATTCTGCTTCCTCGTGTGTTACGCTTATCAGTTTTATTCTTTCGGGGAAACAGAAAACGAAGAAATATCCTATGGGACTGGGAAGAATCGAATATGTTGCAGGTTTTATTGTTTCCGTTGTGCTTATATCTGCAGGATTTGAACTTGCTAAGGCTTCCGTTAGCAAAATCATAACACCCGAGCCCGTAACGTTTTCGTTGCTGTCGGTTGTTATGCTTTCGGTTTCATTTTTTGTTAAACTGTATATGGCGTTTTTTAATCGGAGAATAAGCCGAAAAATATCTTCGGCGGCTCTTGAAGCGGCATCAACCGACTGTCTTTGTGACAGCATTGCAACTCTTGTTGCAACACTTGCCGTGATTCTTGTTAATTTTACTTCTTTCAATGCCGATGCATGGGGCGGACTTATTGTATCGTTGTTTATTCTTTTTGCAGGGTGTAAATCGGCAAAAGATACGGTAAAAATGATTGTCGGTCAGCCTGTTGATGAGGATATATGTTATATAATAAAGGAAAAAACAGAAGAGTTTGCTTCTGCTGTGAATGTTGAAGAAATTGCTCTTCATGATTACGGGCCCGATAACAGGATACTGACTGTGAAAATCAGGTTTGAAAAAAATATTGATGTTCAGATGATTGATAATCTCAGAATACAGATGCAGAACCTTATTTCCGATGAAAACGGATATGAGCTGTTGATAATTCCTTTAATATAATGAAAAGACCCTGTATATAAAATCTTAACATATACGGGGTCTTTTTCTGCTTTAAATATTGTGTATATATTCCTATTGAAAAAAACACTCAGACAATGTATAATAAATTCGATTGTGATTCTTTCAAGGGAGGAATACAGATGAACATGAATTATAATTTCTGGTTTGTTGTAGGTTCACAGTTTCTTTACGGTCCCGAGGTTCTTGAAACCGTAGAAGAGAGAGCAAAGGAAATGGCTCAGGAGATGAGTAAATATCTTCCTTTCCCTCTTGTTTATAAAGTTACTGCCAAAACAAACAAGGAAATCACAGATATTGTAAAAGAAGCTAATTATGACGATACGTGTGCCGGTATTATCACATGGTGTCATACATTTTCTCCGAGCAAAATGTGGATAAACGGTCTTGCTTCTCTCGGGAAGCCCTACTGCCACCTTGCTACTCAGTATAACAAAGAAATTCCCAATGATGAAATCGATATGGATTTCATGAATCTCAATCAGGCGGCTCACGGTGACCGTGAACACGGCTTTATTGCGGCAAGACTCCGTATTCCCCGTAAGGTTGTTGCAGGTTACTGGCAGAGTGAAAAAGTTCATAAGAGACTCGGTGACTGGATGAAAGCCGCAGTCGGTGTTGCAGTTTCAAAGAGCATGAAGGTTATGCGTTTCGGCGATAACATGCGTGAAGTTGCAGTTACAGAGGGCGATAAGGTTGAAGTTCAGACAAAACTCGGCTGGCAGGTCAACACATGGGCAGTCGGTGACCTTGTAAAGGTTATGAACGAAGTCACAGAAGCTGAAATCGATGCTCTTATGGCTGTTTATACTGATAAATACGATGTTGCAACAGACAATACTGATGCAATCCGTTATCAGGCAAGAGAAGAAATTGCAATGAAGAAAATGCTTGATGCAGAGGACTGTATGGCATTTTCAAACACATTCCAGGACCTTTACGGTATGGAACAGCTTCCCGGTCTTGCAAGCCAGCATCTTATGGCTCAGGGCTACGGCTACGGCGGTGAGGGTGACTGGAAGGTTGCCGCTATGACAGCAATTCTCAAGGCTATGGGTGAAAACGGAAACGGTGCTTCCGCATTTATGGAAGATTACACATATCATCTTGCAGAAGGTCAGGAGTATTCACTCGGTGCTCATATGCTTGAAGTTTGCCCTTCACTTGCAGAAGGCAAACCCAGAATTGAGACACATCATCTCGGTATCGGCATGAACGAAAAAGACCCTGCAAGACTTGTCTTTGAAGGCAAATCAGGACAGGCTATCGTTGTAAGCCTTATTGATATGGGCGGCAGACTCAGACTTATATGCCAGGATATCGAATGCGTTAAACCCATTATGCCCATGCCCAATCTTCCCGTTGCAAGAGTTATGTGGAAAGCTATGCCCGATCTCGCAACAGGTGTTGAATGCTGGATAACAGCGGGCGGTGCACACCACACAGTTCTCAGTTATGACGTTTCTGCAGAGCAGATGCGTGACTGGGCAAGAATGATGGACATTGAATTTGTTCACATCACAAAGGATTCCACTCCCGAAAAGCTTGAAGAAGAACTTTTCCTCAAAGACCTTGCGTGGAAACTCAAATAATTTTGTTAATGTAAAACATTAAAAATAAAAACTCTAAAGGAGAACAAAAAATGAAAAAAATTATCGCAATCCTCATGTCACTCGTAATGGTTCTTGCTTTTGCAGCATGCTCAAAGGACCCTGTAAACGAAGAACCCGGCACAGAAGCAGAAACAGTTGCTGATGTTCAGGACGAAACAGTATCAGAAGAAGCTTCAGAAGATGCAGTTGCAGGCGACACAGTTGCTCAGACTCTTGCTGCTGAATTCAAGGCTCTTGCTGCTACAGAAGCAGATGCTCAGGCTATTGCTGACAAGCTCGCTGCAAGTGCTGCAGTTTCAGCTATCGGTCCTGCAACAATGCCCGTTGAAGAAGGTTTCCTTACAGGCTTTGAAAATGCAGAAATCAAAGGCTTTGAAGCAGGCGTTATGTTTGCTCCCATGATCGGCACAATTCCTTTCGTTGGTTATGTTTTCTCTCTTGCTGACGGCGCAGATGTTGATACATTTGTAAAGACTCTTGAAGACAACGCTAACCTCAGATGGAACATCTGCACACAGGCTGATGAAATGGTAGCAGTTGCAGAAGGCAATTTCGTTTTCTTTGTAATGGCTCCCGCATCACTTGATGCATAATTAAGGGTAAATTATAAAAATCATAATTCACCCCGAGGGTGGATTATGATTTTTTTCTTTTAAAATACAAATAATAATTTGTCGAGGTACCCTCGACAAATTAAATTCTCAATTCTCAATGCGCAATGCTCAATTGAGGAAAGGGCTTCGCCCTTTGACCCATTATAATATTGTGTGAAAACAAATTTTGTAGGGACCGATGCCCACATCGGTCCGATTGCGTAATGTAATGGAGCAATAACGATTGTAAATCGTTCATGTACAACAATTTTATTGAATCAAATTTTTCAATTTGCGGAAATCAAAGATTTCCGATTTGTCTTCGACAAATGCGGACCGATGTGGGCATCGGTCCCTACGATTGGTTTGTTCAAACAGCCCGACAAATTCTGATTTGTAAAACAACGGACTCGAAATGAGTCCGTTGTGTTTTTTATACATCAATCTGAGTGATTTTTTCTACTTCGATTGACTGTGTTTCTATATTTTTCAGGTTGTTTTCATCGAGGATGATGAGTCTGCCGCCTCTTTCAAGACCGTAAGTGCAGTAGCCTGCGCCGAGAGTCTGATAAAGGTCAATGCCGTCGATATTGATTTTGAAATCATTTACGTGGTCATGACCGAAGAATGCTGCAATAATGTCACCCGTCTTTTTCCAGCTTTCAAACTGCCTTCTGTGGTCGTTTGCCATGCAGGGAGGACAAGGTGTTTCCCTGATTCTTCCTTCGAGGACTTCGTGATTGAAGTAAAAATACTTTCCGTCACGCTCGAAAGTGTATTCATCGTCAGCAGTTACTTCTTTGTAGCCGTCAAGCATCTGCTGAACGCATATATGCTGAAAAAGGATTGCAGGAAGAGGTTCTCCGCCGTTTGCTTTTTTCAGTTCTTCTGCACGTTTTTCATACCAGTCAATCTGGTCATCGTGGACACAGTCATAGCCTTGTGCAATTTCATTTTTCTGATAATCGTTTGAGTCAATCAGCCAGAGTGCAAATGCATCTTTATCTGATTTACTGCTTTTGATTGTAACACAGCAGTTGCCGCAACCGTAAACATCTTCATCGTTGAAATTTGAACGGCAGTCTGCATATTCGTGATACATCATCATCTGAAATTCCGTATGGAATCCCACTTCTCCGTCGTGGTTACCGAAAACAACGCAGAGCGGGATGTTTTTATCCCTTATCGGCTTTGTGATTTTCTTTATTGTTTTTTCAATAAGGTCATAAGTAAATTCCTGCCAGTAACCGCTGACATTGTCACCGCCGAAAACAACAAGGTCGGGATTTGTGTCACGGACAAGCGTTTCAATAACATTCTGAGTTTCAATATCGTTAGCCTGAGGGATTTTAACGTCTTCATCGTCGTCCATTTCGGGCATAACCTGATGAATGTCCGTCAGATGAAGGATTCTGAATTTACCGTCTTTGCCGAATCGCAGGGGCTTGGGTGCTTCTCTTTTAAATGAATCGGATTTCCATTTGCGGGGCATTCCCATGGCAGAAAGTACTGGAAGTACAAAGCCTGTAAGAAGACTCTTTAAAATGATATTCATAAAATCAGCCTTTCTTTTTTCTTTTGAAAACAACAGAAATCAGACAAGTTGCAAATGCAACACCCATAAAACACAGAAGACAGATAAAAACATCATTCCAGCCTTTTGTGTCTGCAATTTTTCCGAGAAGTGTTGTTGCGAGTGTGCTTCCCACATAGCAGAATGTGTTGAGAAGACCTGCAGAGAGTCCCGAATCGATTTTATCTCTTGAATAAAGGGGAACAACACTTGTGATAACGTTGTTTATAGCCGCCATAAGACATGCTGTTGCGCCGAAAAGTGTAAGTGTGAGGGGTACTGATTTGAGCCCGAGAGTCACAATTACAAGCACTGAAAGTATTGTTGATGCGAAATAGAAAATACCGTTGAGTGCATTTTCGTCTTTGATTTTTTTGTGAAGTGCCTTAACAAGTGATGCACCTGAAATTGAAAGCACGGGCAGAAGAAGTGTTATTATAATTGAAAGTGATGAGGGAACACCGAATTCTTCCTTGAGAATTGAAGGAACCCATGTTGTTACACCGTCTTTTATAAAGCCGTTTGCAACAGCCGAAATCAGAATAACTATTATACTGAAAATAAAAGCGGGCGAGAGAGAAAGTTTCTTCTTTTCTCTGATTTCATTTCCAACAGTTTCGTTGACGTTCTTTTTAATACTTGTCATTCCGAAGAACCATACAACTGCTACAATACCCACAACTGCGGATGCCACATAGAAAATTGAAGTCCATTTCATATTAAGAGCAGAGAAAAGAGCCGCAAGACCGTATGCCGTGAATGTACCCGAAGCAACAGTTGTGCTCATAACCATAACGGCTTTTGAGAGCTTGTTGTCTGCAAGGTTGTCTGAAAGTGTTTTTATGAGTGATGACCAGAGAATTGACTGGAAAACACCGTTTAAGAACCAGAGGTATTTCATTGCATCAATGCCGTTGCAGAAGGTCATGCCGAAGTTAATGAGACAAGATGCAACGAGGGCAATTGTAACTGAGACTTTTGTGTTGTATCGTTTTGAAAGCAGACCGTTTACAAGCTGACCTGCACCGTATGCAAAGAAGAAAAATGAACTGACTGTCCCTGCCGCTTCTTTTGTTGTGCCGAGCTGTGCAAGGATTTCAACCATTGAAGCATTGTAGTTGAGTCTTGCAACATAAGCTGATGTATAAGCCGCCCAACAGAGGAAAATCAGGAAATTCGCTTTTTTGTTACTTAGAGAGTGTGTCATATTTATCTTTTCTTTCTCTTAGTTGATTTCTTTTTCTTTGTAGTGTGCCCCGTGCTTTTGGTGACAGAGAGGATAAGTCCTGCAATAATCAATGCCGCCCCGATAAAGAGTTGAACCGTGAGTTTCTGTTCTCTTAAAAAAATAAGTGAGAAAATGATAGTTACAAGAGGAGTTCCGTATATATATGTAGATGCTTTTATGGGACCTAAAGTGTTTGTCGCATGGCTCCATGTAAGGAAGCATATTCCCGATGCACAAAGGGCGAGATAGAGGAGATTGAAAAGCATTTCCGAATCTGCAAGGAGTTTTAAATGGTTTACATCTATATCGAAAATGAACATGGTCGGAATCATAAAGATAAGACCGTACATAAACACACGTCTTGTTGTCTGGATTACATTGTGACCGTAGGAGCCGATTGTTTTTGAGAGAAGTGAGTAAAGTCCCCATGAAACAGAAGATGCAAGAGCAAAAAGTGCACCCATTACATTAAGGTCAAATGTAAAACCGTCTTCAAAAGTTACAAGCATAACGCCCGTTATACCCAGAATAAAGCCTATAAAGAAATTGAGCTTCGGCTTTTCGGCTTTCTTTGAAAAGAGCGAGAATATTGCACAGAAGAAAGGTGCAATCGTGAGAATGACGCTGACATTTGTAGCCTTGGTGTATTGCAGAGCGACAATTTCAAGAATGAAATACATCGTAACACCCAGAAGACCCGAAACGGCATACATCAGTTCGCGTTTTATACTTTCAAATTTAAGTCTCGGCGGATAAATGATGTTAAGGAGTATGAATGCGATAAAAAATCTGCAGAATACGACTTCCACAGGTGAAAAACCGCCCGTGAGAAGTTTTGTTGATGAGATAACCGTTGTTCCCCATACGGTAATGGTGAAAAGGGCGGCAAGATGCCCCGTGATTTTGTTTGTTTTCATTGATTTGCTCCGTTTTACTTTATTACATCAATGAATTATACCACTTGATATAATCATATTCAATCGCAAATTTAACAAAAAAACACAAAAAAATCACTTGAAAATATAAGTATTATGTAGTATTATAAATATGAATTTTTAGAAAATGTAAACAATAATTTGTCGGGGTCTTTCAAATTCGCAATTTGAAATGCTCAATTCGCAATTTCGGAAGCCCTTCGGGCTTGAATTATATAAAGGGGTCAAAGGGCGAAGCCCTTTCCACAATTGCGCATTGCGCATTGAGAATTGAGAATTTTTGTCGAACTTCAGTTCGACAAATTCTGATTTATTGAATTACTGAAAAAAAAAGGAGAAATATCAATGCTGAATGTATTAAAAACTGTACTGGCTTATTTTCTTGCAGTTGTTCAGGTTTTTGTTGTGCCTGTTTCGGCAGGACCTGAGTTCCTTCTGAATGCAAGTATCACTCTTGAAATCAATGAGGAAACTGAATATCAGACTTTTAACGGTTTTGGAACATCTGCCGCATGGTGGGCACAGGATGCAGGTAACAGTCAGTATGCCGATGAAATCGCAAAAGCTCTTTTCAGTAAAGAAGGCTTGGGGCTTAACATTTACCGTTACAATGTAGGCGGCGGTGAAAAGCATAATCCTAATGCACGCGTGTTCAATAACAGAGCAACAGAGAGCTTCTATTATTTCAATGAAGTAACAGGTGAATACGAATATGACTTCACCCGTGATGCAGGTGCTCAGAAGATGCTTGAAAAAGCTCTTTCATACGGCTGTGTTGATACGGTTGTCCTTTTTGCAAATTCACCTCATTATTCAATGACTGAATCAGGTTCAGCCTGCGGAAGTTACTCAGATAATACATGTAATCTTCCTGAAGAAAATTATGAAGCATTTGCAGATTATTTCATCACAATCACAAGATATTTCATCGAAAAGGGCGTTCCCGTTAAATACATAAGCCCTATCAATGAACCTCAGTGGTCATGGGGCGGCGGATGGGTAGGACAGGAAGGCTGTCACTACGAGCCCGAACAGGCAATGGCGGTTTTCAAAGTCTTTGCTCAGAAAATCAAAGAGAGCGGTCTTCCCGTTAAGCTTATGGCTCCCGAAAGCGGTGAAATCGGCGAAACAACCGAAAATTACTTCGATGCTCTTTATAATGACCCCGAAATCAGAGATGTTCTCGGTTCACTTGCTTACCACAGTTACTGGAGTGACGGTAACAGATGGGGTAAAGAGAATTTCGGCGCAGTTATTAACGAAAAGTACACCGACATAAATGTTGATATGACAGAATGGTGCGAACTGCCCTGTTCACACGATATAAATGATTTCGGAAATGCCGTTCATATGGCAAAGGTCATGGCTGAAGACCTCGGTCTTACACATCCGGATTCATGGTCTTCATGGGTAGGCGTCAATAACTACGGTATTGACGAAAACGGCAATATGATTTCAGACGGACTTCTTGTTGCCGATGATAACTGCACCGAGCTTTACACAGCACAGAGATATTACGCAATGGCTCATTTCTCAAAGTATATCACACCGGGAAGTGTGGGTATTTATTCAAATCACAGCAGACTTCTCGGAATTGATATTGACCTCGGCGAAGTTCAGACGTGTGCGTTCAGAACTCCCGAAGGAAAAACAGTTCTTGTTATTGCAAACAGCGGTGATAACTACAATGTTGCAATAAACAGATTTTTCGGCAAAATGGAAATTGTGACATCAACAGCAGATGCACAGCTTCAGACTGTTTACAGCGGAAACGCAAAACCTTTTGTTGAAATACCTGCAAACAGTATTACAACAATAATTTACGGATAAGGAGATTAAAAAATGAAAAAAACACTCGCAATCGTATTAAGCGTAATTATGGTTCTCTCAATGGGTATTACTTCATTTGCTGCAGAAACAGATTACACAATCAACAATCCTTACTCAGATGTTGACTGGGATACATTCTCAGCCTACAAAACAGACCTTCATTCACACACAATCGCTTCCGACGGTGACAACACCACAAAGGAAATGGCTGAAAGACATTATGAGCTCGGATTTGATATCTATGCTCAGTCAGACCACGGTACAGTAAACTACAGCTGGACAGAAAAAGACAGCTATGACCCCACAATCAAGTTCATCATGATGTTCAAAGAAGGCATTTCTCCCATCGTTACACTTGATAATGAAGGCACAGCTGAAAACGGCAAAGCTTACACAGTTACAACAGTTGACGGTGACGATTACTACGCTCAGGAAGGCGGACACTCAATGATGCGTGTTCCTTTCGCAAATGAGCAGAATCCCACATCATTCAACAATGCACATGTCAACACATTCTTTGCTGACTGGGGCCATGGCAGAATTGGCGGCACAAGTGACTATGTTACTCCCATCAGCGCTGTTGACGAGCTCGGCGGTGTATCAGTTATCAATCATCCCGGTGAATACACAAATGCAAGAGACGTTCTCACAACTGCAGAAGCTTATGAAGAAAAGGCTTTCGGATACTATATCGACAAGTTTGAAAACATCCTTATGACTTACGATTCATGTATCGGTATCGATATCAACTCAAAGGGTGACAGCAGAACAAGATTCGACAGAAAGCTCTGGGATATAATGCTTACAGACCTTGTTCCCGCAGGCAGAAATGTTTTCGCAATCGCTTCATCAGATGCTCACAACCTCGGTATTGTTGATTCAGGTTATGTTATGGCTATGATGCCCGAACTCACATCTGCAGCACTCAAGGATTCTCTTCTTTCAGGTGCTTTCTTTGCACAGAGCTGTTACTGCGGTAACACAGACGAACTCGTAGCTTATTCAGAAGCTCTTCTCTCTTCAGGCAATGCAACTGCTGTTGCACTCGGCGAACAGATGAAGGCTGCAGCAGACCACAACCTTGCAGAAATTGCAAACGGTGACAAGGGCGGCGAATTCAGATTCGCAGAAGGCGGAGCAACAACAGAAGTTGCATCAATTGCAGTTGACGATGCAGAAGATACAATCACAATTGATGCTGAAAACGCACTTTACATCCGTTGGATTTCAGACGGTAAAGTTGTTGCAGAAGGCAATTCAATCGACCTTGACGAATGTGAAAACATCGGCAGTTACGTAAGAGCAGAAATCCTCAGCGAAGGCGCTGTAACATATACTCAGGCATTTACTCTTGATTACGAAGGTATGCCCGAAGCTGATTACAATGAAGATTTCAGAGATATAGACACTTTCTTCTTTGCAGGTATCGATGAATTCCTCAGAACACTCGGCAAGGCTATCGCAATGTTTGCAGCACCTATGCTCAAGTTGTTCGGTGTTGTCTGATTAATACTTTTTTCTGATTATTGATAATGTTTCATACAGCATGGGAAGTATATATACACTTCCCATGCATTCCTTTATACAGACCATTATATCGTTAAACATCATTGTGTAATAAAGGTCTGTTCCCGATGAAAGGGATTGAATATAAAAATAAATTGCACATATTATAAGTGTTGCAATGAGAACCGTGCCGTAACGGAATGCATATTTTGTAACGGTATTCAAGTTTTTGTATATTTCATTTATATCTTTGCATAACGATTTCATAATTATCACCTTTTTGATTATAATGAAACCGAGATATGATTTTCAATTCAAAAATATTGGCAGGTGAATGCGGTGAAAAATTCAATAGGTGTTTCTTCGGCTTGTTTTTATCCTCTTGAAACAGAAAAAGCCCTTGAAACGGCAGGAGAGTGCGGATTTCATACTGTGGAGTTGTTTCTCAATTCTCATTCGGAGCTTGAAGACAGCTTTGTCAATGAATTAATTGCCATAAAAGAGAAATATAACCTTGATATAGTGTCCGTGCATCCCTTTGCATCATTTGCCGAGTCATTCTATCTTTTCAGTAATTATGAAAGAAGATATTATGACATTCTGCCTATGTATGACCGTCTTTTTGAAGTTACGGCAAAGCTCGGCGCCGATATTTTTGTTTTCCACGGAGCGAAAATTCCCGGTTCAATCAGCGATGAGGAATATTGCAGAAGATTTTCACATCTTATTGAAATGGGTAAAAAATACGGTGTGAGAGTCTGTCAGGAGAATGTTGTTCACCACAGAAGTGAATCACCCGAATACCTTAAAATGATGAAAGACGCTATAGGTGACGATTTTAAAGTAGTTCTTGATATAAAACAGGCACACAGGGCAGGATATTCACCTTATGAATTCATTGATTTGCTCGGAGAGAGCATAATTCATGTTCACATCAGCGACAGAAACGAAGAAAAAGACTGCATTCCGCCGCTTACGGGTGAATTTGATTTTCCGGAGCTTTTTAATGAAATGGAAAAAACAGGGTATAAAGGAAAATATATAATTGAGCTTTATTACTGGAGTTATGAAGATAAAAAAGAAATAGTTGAAAGTTATAATAAATTAATCGGTTTATAAGACAGAAAATTACATTTTTTCATTCTACCGTTGGTTGATATCCCCCGAATCAACCGTCAGTACGTGGTTTTTATGTGAAAATCAATATATACTGAAACTGAAAGGAGGCACAAAATGGATCAGTTGAAAATCGGAAAATTTATTGCCGAATGCAGAAAAAATGCAGGGCTGACTCAGAAACAGCTTGCTGAAAAACTGAACATCACAGACAGAGCCGTATCAAAGTGGGAAACGGGAAAAGCATTGCCTGATTCATCAATAATGCTTGAACTGTGTCTCATTCTGAAAATTACGGTAAATGATTTATTAAGCGGGGAGGTAATTACTGTGAATAATTACAACAAAGAACTTGAAAAGAACTTACTTGAAATGGTAAAACAAAAGGAACAGGCAGATAAAAGACTCCTTAATATGGAGATTTTTGTGGGTGTGATATGTATAGTGCTTATGCTTTCCCTGACCGCAATTGCTTCTTTTGCGCAAATGGAAGAATGGCTCAGAATTCTTCTCATTCTTATCGGTTTCGCACCGATACTGATTGCATGTCCCTTTATGCTGAAAATTGAGCAGATTGCAGGCTATTATGAATGTAAAAAGTGCGGACACAGATATGTACCCACATATAAAAGTGTTTTCTATGCTATGCATATAAACAGAACAAGATATATGAAATGCCCGCATTGTAACAAAAAATCATGGCAGAAGAAAGTTATAAGTAAAGGTTAAAAAAAGCGGATTGCAGGTTTTCTGCAGTCCGCTTAAAAATTATTCTGTTTTATCAGAATTCTTCTGAGATATCTTTGAGTTTGTTTATTATCTCAATATGCTGAGGGCATACGCTTTCACATTGTCCGCATTCGATACATGCTGAAGGTAAACCTGAATCTTTTGTGATTTCATTGAATCTGTTCTGAGTCTGCTCACGTACACCGTAAACAGTTCTTCTGTTCATAACCTTGAAAAGTTCGGGAATGTTGATTTTTTCGGGACAGCCTTCAACGCAGTATTTGCAGTTTGTGCAGGGGATTGTGGGAGTGTTTGAAATGATGTCTGCAACCTTTTTTACAGTTTCTGCCTCTGATTCGTTAAGGGGCTTGAAATCTGTCATATAACTTAAGTTGTCACGCATCTGATTGATGTCTGACATGCCGCTGAGGACAGTAATTACACCTTCAAGGCTTGCGGCATATCTTATTGCCCATGAAGCTACCGACATATCGGGATTCGCAGACTTGAAAATCTTCTGAATTTCGGGTGTGAGTTCAGCGAGTGCACCGCCTCTGACGGGTTCCATAATAATTATGGGCTTGCCGTGTTTTCTTGCAACTTCATAGCATTTTCTTGCCTGAACAGAGTCGCTTTCCCAGTCGTTATAATTAATCTGAAGCTGAACAAATTCCTGCTCGGGATGTTTTGTGAGAATTTCTTCAAGAACTTCTGCACTGTCATGGAAAGAGAAGCCCATGTGCTTTACAAGACCTTTTTCTTTCATTTTAGCCACAAAATCCCATGCACCGAGTTTGTCAAGCTTATCAAGTTTATCCTTACTCAGTGAGTGATTGAGATAATAGTCAAAATAGCCGGCACCTGTTCTCTCAAGAGAAGTATCAAAAACTTTCTGAAGGTCGTCCTTTGTTTCACAGCACCAGATAGGCAGTTTTGAAGCAAGCTGATAGCTTTCTCTCGGTTGACGGCTAACAAGAGCCTCTTTTGCGGCTTTTTCACTTGCACCGTCTTCGCCGTAAACATAAGCGGTGTCGAAGTATGTAAAGCCTTTTGCGAGAAATTCGTCAACCATTACTTTTGTCTGCTCAATATCTATGTCGTCACCAATCATGGGTAAACGCATAAGACCGAAACCGAGCTTTTTGATTTCTTTACCGAGATAGTTCATTAAAAAATTCCTTTCATAAATCATAATTTGTCGAGGTCCCCTCGACAAATTAATGAGTAATTAGTAATGATTAATGAGTAATGGTGGAAAGGGCTATGCCCTTTAAATCCCATTTTAGAGCGTAGCGGAATATAAGTCGCTTGCGACTTCCGACATTACTCATTCCTCACTACTCATTATTCATTTTTGTCGGGCATCAGCCCGACAAATTATTGTTTGTTCATTTTATTTCACATTTTCAGCGAGCTGATAGATTTCATAATTCATGTTGTTTTTTCACCCTGATTGTATATTTATTTTTAATATAAATAATCAGGGTGATTAAGTCAAACATTATTTTAAGCTATAGAGAATACGTTAAGAATTGAACCTGTAAGGGTCAGACCGTTGAGTGAAATGGGTGTAAGCACCTGAGGAATGAAAGCTGTGATTTCCATGCTCATCTGCTGAAGACCTGTTGAATCATATACTTCAATGTGCTTGAGAACACCGTCAAGAGTATAGATTCTGATTGTGCCGTATTCTGTTTTGTAAGTTGAGCAGAGATGCTCAATATCATTGATTTTTGACATATATTCAGAATATTCACCGTCTTTGATATACTGTGAATAGTCCATGTTTTGATCAAAGTTAGACATCATGCTCTTCATTTCGTTCATTTCGGCACCTGTGAAAGAAATGCCGTATGCCGAAAAGCTGTTGAGAACCTGATCAAGGCTGTTAATTGCGGTTTCATCAATTTTTGCATAAAGATTGTTTGTTGTGTTTGCAATATAGGGGACGGTATCAATGTAATACATTGCAATTTTCATCTGACGTGAGTTCATTTCCATGCGGTAATTGTCATTGTCGCATGTCATCTTCATGTCAATTGTGTCGCCGCCCGTGAGCTTCATTGTGCCTGCCATATAGAATACTTTTGATTCAAGAGTGTTGATGATTGCTTTGATTGATTCACCGTCAGCAGGTTTCTGTGTTGTTGTTTCGGGAACGGTTGTAGTTTCGGGGACAGTTGTTGTTTCAGGCACGGTTGTAGTTTCGGGAACAGTTGTTGCCTGCGATTCAATAATTGAATCAACGGGTTCTGCGTTTGTTTCGGGTTCCTGATTGCCTTTGTCGGAACAACCTGCAAATGCAGTTACCATTACAAGTGAAAGAATAAGACAAATAATTTTTTTCATTTTAAAACACCTCATTATATATATTAGCATGCTTATATTAACCGAAGATAAACAATAATTTGTCGAGGTCTTAAGATAAACATTTTGTAATAAAACAATCTTTGTAGGGACCGATGCCCACATCGGTCCGATTGCGTAATGTAATGGAGCAATAACGATTGCAAATCGTTCTATTGCAAAAATCTTAATGAATCAAATTGTTCGTTATGCGGAAATCAGAGATTTCCGATTTGTCTTCGACAAATACGGACCGATGTGGGCTGTCAAGTACGGATTGTTTACACATTGTTCGGGAGGATTGTTTACAGTATTTATCTACGGTAAATTTTTTTAGAAATAATTTCTTTTGCCTCAGTATCAACCTTTGCTATGGTGAATTCACCATAGCAAAGGTTGAGCATTTTTTCATCCTCAGGAACAATTTCCACATATTTTCCAATGAAACTATCACTTAAAAAATATCTGTGTTTGTCAATTGAAACATACCCTTTGCAGTTTACTTTTCTTAATTGCGAACCAACATCATATTCCGGTTCTTTAGGTATCCTTATGTATTGTTTTGTGCTTGATTTGTAATGTTTTGCAGGCACATCCAAATTAAGAGAATCATGTGGTCGTTCATAATTGTAGCAATATCTGAATTTGTCAAATTCTTCTTGTGCATGTTTTAAATCTCTTAGAATCGTCCGTTTAAGAACATCTTCCTTTAGTGTTCTGTGAAACCGTTCATCTTTTCCTTGTGTTTGAGGATGCAATATTCTGCCATGTATCGGAAGAACATTCATTTGCATCATCCATATATCAAACAGGGTGTATCCTTTCCCCAAACTACCCCAAGGGTTTCCATTGTCGCATAATATAGCCTTGGGTAAGCCATATTCAATAAATACTTGTTCTAAACAAGCTTTTGCCGGTAACCAACGCTCGTTATCCTTTGCATTTATGCAAAGGGAAAAACGAGAATGATCGTCCAATATAGTTAATGGATAACATCTTATACCATTTGCCAGACCAAAATTTCCTTTGTAATCCATTTGCCACATTTCATTTGCCTTATCTTTTTCAAATCTTTTCCATGGTGTATGTGCTTCAGATGATTCAGCAGATATGCATCCGTTACGCTTTAAAATATCTGCTATTGTAGTGGTTGCAGGAAGTTCATCATAACCTTTTTCTTCAAGAAAACGTCTGATTTTTCTGGGACCCCATGTAGGATGTTCATTGCGTGTTTCCAAAATCAATTCTTCTTTTTCCCATGGTGTCTTTCTTGGTTTGAAAAATGCTTCGTGAGAATGATCACTTAATCCTTCGCCCGATTGAAATCTTTCAATCCATTTGTACGCTGTTGGTCTGCTTATTCCATATTCTTTACACAAGGCGCTTAAGCTTTTTTCTTTTTCGAGTGCTTTCTGAATAAATTCTTTTCTTAATTTTTCCACAGTCTTACTCTCCCAAGGCATTAAAACACTTCCTTTTTTAGTATTTTTTTGCCCTTATTTTATCATAAAACTGTAAATAATCGTCCCGTACATTCTGTAAACAATCCTACCATACTATACAG
>JAZSPR010000085.1:0-8359 GCA_045537555.1 Acutalibacteraceae bacterium
CGATGTGGGCATCGGTCCCTACAAAATTTGTTTTCACACAATATTATAATGGGTAAGGGCGAAGCCCTTCCGAAACTTTTGCCGAAGGCAAAAACATCACTTGACCGAAGGTCATACATCATTTTGCGTAGCAATACATCACTTGCCGTCAGGCAAACATCACTCAATAATTTATCGAGCTGAAGCTCGATAAATTATTGTTTAATTTCAACCATCTGATGAATATTTACTTCGGGCACTGTAAATTCTGCCTTGCCGTTTTTGTATTCAAAATCAATTTCTTTACCCTGAGGTACGAGAGAAATTTTTGAAGGTTTGTCGCACTTTACGGTACATTTCACATTGTAAAGAGGAACTGTGTCTTCAATAACTTCCGTATTTCTGCCTCTGACTGTTGTATGGGCAAAGAGAAGATGCATGATGTTTCTGTTTTCTTTGTCCTGTCTTGTGTAAGTCATAACAGCCTTATCGGGGATTTCTGCCTTTGCAGTAAAACCGTCACCCATAAGCTTTTCTGCAACTTCGGTGAAAAGCTCCTTAAAGAAAACATGACCGTGCTGTGCATAAGCCGTAAAAATATCCCAGCCGATATATGCAACGTTGTTTTTGATAACTGCACCTGCAAATTCTTCATCAGGGTTGTTGGGTGTATGTGCGTGTGAGCAGAAATGTTCTGCGGTTCTGTTGAAATAGGGGTTCTGCATCAATGCCACAACTTTGCCGTCTGTGACATTGAATTTGTGAGAATCGCAACGCATAACGTATTCTGTGTTGCCGTTGACTGTTTCAAAGCAGGGAACAAAATATGAGGGGTACATTTCATTTTTGCCCTGATACTCGGCTCCTACATCAAGGATAAACTTACCGTCCTTAACAATTGACTCCGCAGTTGCGATGATTTTTCCGCCATTCTTTGCAAATGCCTTTATTTTTTTGGCAGTTTCGTCGGAATATCCGTTCACATCGGGAAGAATAAGCATTTTATATGCTGAAAAATCCATTGTTTCGTCAATGAAATTATAGAGATAGCTGTTTTCAAGAAGCATTCTGTTGGCACCCACGTCGGCATCTCTGTCTCTGCCGTGTGTGACGGCTTCACCGCTGAGCACGGCAATGTCGGCAACATTCATAGCTCCTGTAAGCCACGGTTCTTTCTCTTCAACAAGGGAGTAAGCCTTGCCGATAAGGTTATAAGTCGCCATATTCATTTCACCCAGAGGATGCATCTGGTCACCTATTGAACAGCCTGCACCGTTTGCAATACTGAGCGATGTTTCATAAATGAGCGCATTGGGATGCTTAAAACCGCCGAATTCACCCCAGCTGTGGTGGAATTTGCCCGTCATACCGAGGAATTCAACGTCTTTGAGCGAACGGACATAAGCCGCAGAAAGGGGGAAATGGTCATACCCCCATCCGCCTGTGGGAAGACTTTCAAGTTCAAGATGTGTATTTGCATCAATATAGCCGTAGTCACCCTTGGGCACGTGTCCCTCGTTGTGATAAATCGTTGCCGTGTCGCTGTATTTTCTTACGGCTTCGTTTGTTCTTCTGAGGTAGTTTGCAAAAACGATATCACCGAATATTTTTGCATCTTCTTCGTTTTCGGGGTCAAAACCTGCATTTCTCATATCTGCAAGGCATTTTTCGCAGTAACATTTTCTCGAAGCAATGATGTCAAGGAAAATACCCGAGGGATTATACTTCTGCATAACCTCTTCAATCTGTGCACAAAGAACATCGAGGTAACCCGTATTAAAACACAGGGTATGGAAATGGACTTCGTTTCTGTATTCATCAACATCATCTTTGTCCGTTGACCTGATATGATGCCATTCCGGATGCTTCACATAGTCTTTTTCGTCAAAACCCGCGGAAATATAAACGGGGGCATTGACACCTATCTCCTTACAGGCTTCAAGCTGTGCGGCAAGAAGGTCAAAGTCAAGCTCGGGGTGCATTTCATTCACTTCGGTGGGATGATATGACCAACCGTGATGACATTTTGAGAAGACAGTTATTGAGTCAACATGACCTGCCTTAAGGGCTGCCTGAAACTGTTCTTTTGAGAACTTTTTGCCTACGGGAAGTGTTCCGTTTGTATGAAAATCAAGATGTACCTGTCTTTTTCTGAGCATAAAAATACCTCTTTATTTTACTTTTTCAATATTGAGAATAATTGCTTTTTCTCCATCGGGTAAGGAAATTGTCAGACCCTCTGACATCAGTTCATTACCCGTATATTTTTTTGCTTCAATTATGCCGTCAAAATCGGAAATCTCATATTTGGCATCGGGATAAAGTCCGTTGAGCATGACGGTATATTCATTTTTATTTACTCCGGCTCTCTTATAGATAAGAACAACGCCGTCTTCACCGTCTTCGGACATATACTGCATTGAGAGCATCTTATTCTTGTCATAGCTGCCGAAATCAAGGGGGAAATAGTTTCCTGACATCAATTCTTTCTGCTCATGGTGATAATCAAAATCGGGATGTGTATGTGCATAGAAATCCATAAGCATAAGAGGCGTAATGGCAGATCTTGATGAATATTCACTTGTCATATTGTGTGCCGTACCTGACATGGGAAGCCAGAATGAAATGCCGTAGGTATGTGACTGTGTTGCCTCAAAAAGGTCGGAATGAACGGCACAGTTGTAGTCACTTCTCCAGAAGGGGATGCTTCTGAATGTCATTTCAAGGTCGAGTCGTTTACCGCCCGAAGCACAGTTGTCGATGATAAGACCGTCGATGTTTTCCGTGAGATAATCAAGGAATCTGTAAAGATTGGTCACATAATGGTTTTCGCAGATACCCGTTCTGCCGTCATAAAATTCAGCATCAGCCTTTTCCCAGTATTCAAGGGGTGCAAAGTTGAAATCCTGACGGTAAACGGTAACTCCGTTTTCTTTCATTGAATTGACAAGATATTCGCAGTAGTAATTGAATGCATCTTCATTTGCAAGGTTCCACATACTGTTTTCGTCGCCGACATTTATGAGCCACTGCTCATTTTCAGCACCTTTATTGTAAAAAACAGTATTCGGATATACTCTTTCAGGCTCATACCAGAGAACATGGCCGAGTCCCTTATTTTTTGCATAGGTTGAAAGCTCGATAATGCCGTTGTCGTATCTTGAAGTGTCAACTGTCCAGTTGCCGACACCGTCATACCAGCCTTCATTGTAGCTGTACCAGCCTGCATCCATCCAGAATGCATCAGTATGTTCAAAAACATCGTCATCAAAACCGTCAAGAATTTCAATAATCTCATCGGATGTTTTTGTGGACATGGGACCTGCAACTTCCATTACCAGATATTGATTTTTTGTCACGTTGTCGGGATATACACAGTCGTTAATCCACTGTCTGAACTGATTGAAGCCCTTGAGAGCATTGTCATTATCGTAGAAAGTGAGTGAAACGAGGGGTGAACGCACTTCTTCACCGGGAAGAAGATATGCATTGAAATTCTGCTGTCTGACAGTAACGGCTGTGTTGCCGTCTTTCTGAGAAAACTCGGCATCCCATTGACCTGTCCAGCCAATACCGAACATAATTCCCGACTCTTCGCCGTTTAAGTTGAAATAGGGAAGATATTTCTCTGTGGGCTTGCCGTCATTTGCAGAAAATATTCTTGCGGAAGAGAGAGACTTTTTAACGAGAGAAAAGTCACCTGCTTTTGTATCGCTGCCGATTGAGTAATAAATGTCACCCTTGCCTGTTGCAAATGATGAATCGAGGGCATAGAAATCGCTGATTACACCCGAATTTGTATCGCCCGTGTTTTTGATATAAACTTTCCATTGACTTGAAGCATTCTTTTCAAAAACAGTCACTTCGGCTGTGACTTCAAGGCTGTCTTTTGCGAAGGTGATGTATTTTGTCTTACCGCCGCGGTACATTTCCTCAGTTGCATCCGTTACTTCTTTTGTCCATTCATCGGGATTCCATTTTACTCCGTCAACGGAAAATGTGAAGGGATAAGAAGATGCCGAAAGGAGGTTTTCCTCTGCCCAGTCGGAACTTTTCTTCTGTTCTTCTTTTGTTACAATCATTTCATCTGCAGTAAGGGTATCAAACTGCAGATTCTTTTTGTATTCAAGAGCCTGAATGTTTTCTTCATTAAGCACGACGAATCCACCACATGAAACAACAAAATAAATAAGGGCAAAAATCACATTAAGAGGCTTGTATTTTTCTTTAGCCCTTAAAATGAAAGTCACAAGGAGAAGAATTGCCGATGCAATAAACACGAAAGTGAATGTTTTTACGACAACGTCATCGCTGTCGTTGCAGGCTTCGTTGATTTTCGCATTAACACCCCAGATAACGCCGTGAACAAGCCCGTTACCTGCAATAAATGCAATGATTTTACCTGCGATTCCCGTTTTGGGGAGAACGGACTGCACGAAAAGAAGCATAAACCAACCGAGTGCAACACCCGTCATTCCTGTGTAAAGATGAACGTCAGCACCGCTGTTTGTGCCGTGGAATATGTACCAGAGTGAATATGCGGCATAAATCACAAGACCGAAAAGCACGGTGGTAACAACGAGTTCGATTATCTGTTTATTCTTTAATTTTTTCATAGAATAACCCCCAAATCAGAATTTGTCGAGGTCCCCTCGACAAATTCTTTAATGAGTAATTAGTAATGATTAATGAGTAATGAATGAAAGGGCTATGCCCTTTAAATCCCATTATAGAGCGAAGCGGAATATAAGTCGCTTGCGACTTCCGACGTTACTCATTACTCATTTCTCATTATTCATTTTTGTCGGGCATCAGCCCGACAAATTACTGTTTAGTAAATGCTTTTTTCTTTGCAAGGATAAGCATAGGAACAAGAACAAATATTGCAACGATTGCCGCATAGAAAAACATACTTGTTGAAGGAACAAGCTTTTCAACACCGTATTCAACGATTGTGATGTTTGATGAACGGCATGCAATGTCACCGAGAGCGGGACCGACAATCATAGGAATAAGAACAACAAAAATCATTCTGATACCCTGGAAAAGTCCGACCTTGTCTTCGGGGATAAAGTCACGCATTGTGGCTGTAAGCTGAATCTGAATAACAACATAGCCTACAAGTGTGGGTGCGATGCCGATAAGAACAACAATAATATTTGTTGATGTTGAAAGGATGAAAAGACCTGCAATGAACAGCATGATTGTAACAAGATAAGCAACAAATCTGTTCTTGTCAGATGCCTTGAGCATACCGATAACACCTGCTGCAAGGGCAAGGACTGCAACAACAGCCACGATGATTGTCTTTGCATCAAAAACAGCATTAGGAACAATCACATTACCGAGATAAACGAAAAGATATGGGAAGAAAACCTGAATTGCGATATTGTAAATACCCAGCGCGGCAAGAACAAGGTAAAGGTTTGCGTTTTCCTTTACAACTGATGGTCTGAAACCGTAGAAAAGGTCACTCCAGTAACTTGTGTTTGTTTTTTCGCCCTTGATTTTTGGATCTTCAAGTGAGAAAAGACCCATAATACCGCTGAGTGTAACGATAGCACCGAGAATGAGGAAGAATGTTGAATATGACATTGCTCCGCTCTGTGCAACACTTCCAAGACCCATAACCGCAAGCATTGAGAAAAGTCCTACGAACATAAGAGCTGTTTCAACCTTGGGTCTTACAAGAGGATTTGTAACGTCATTGAGCCATGCATTGAATGCTGAGTCATTACTTGTTGAGCCCATGAATGTCATGACCATATCCATAATAATGACAACCCAGACTGTAATTGCAAGAACTTTGACCTCGTCTGAAATACCTAAAGTCTTTGCAATAACATCTTTTGAAATAAAACCGAATGCGGCTGTTATGATACCCCAGATTATGTAACCGACAGAAATGAAAACCTTACGTTTTTTCATTTTTTCGCTGAGTGTACCCATAATGAATGTTGTTACAACGGCTGTAATTGCCGAAAGTGCAACCATACGGCTGATTGCAGTTGTAGGTGCCATTACATTTGCCATAGCATTTGCAGATGCACCGCCGTAAATTGAGTCATAGAGGAATGTGTTGAAATACATGTTTTCAATATTCCATGCAAGACCGCCCATAAAGCTGAAAATGATTATATTCAGCCATATTCTTTTGCTGAGTTTTTTCTCCATTGTAAAAAACCTCCGATAGATATTTGATTCTATTATAACAGACATTGCTGATAAATAAAACACTTTTTTACATTTTTACAGCTCTTCTGTTATTTTATTTTTTGCAGAAACAGGTTCGTTCTGCTGTTCCTTATAGAACTTCTGAACATTCACATATGCTCCGATTACGCAGTAAAGGGCATAAATACCGTAAACGAGGTATGTCGCCTGACTGTAATCGTTCATTACCATCTGAATATTCAGGAGAAGTCCGACCACTGCAGACACAATCCACAGATAAGTGTATTCAATATATGCAAGCCATGTGAGAATGGGAACGATAAAGCCGAGAAGGAACGTCAGGCTGTCAAGGAGTGCATATTCGTAATTGAGATGATAGAAAACAGCCGCAAGTCCTGCCCAGAGAAAGGTAACACCGCCGAAAAAGAGAATGCGCATTTTTGTGTTCATTTTTTTAAACACAACCGTGCTTTTGTAGGCATTTTTCTTCCAGCGGAAGAAGGTCATAAGCTGAATGGGAAAACTGAAAAGAAGTCCCGATGCTGCCGAAGCATACACACCCATATAAATATATGTTCCTGTGTATAACACGGCATTTACGGCACCTATCAGTACACCTATGCGGTTTGCCTCTGACTGAAAAGCCATAACAAAAAGCGAGATAAACAGAGGCACCATAAGGAACCATTGCTGTTTGCACAGAATTCCCGTCACAAGAATTGCAATTCCCGTGATGATTATAATAATTTTTTTATAATTTTTCATTTAGTAATTTTCCTTTTTTGCTGATTATCTTTTTGCAGTATATCACATTTTTTTAACAAAAACAATGTGATATATTGAAAAAAAGAAACTCATAATGTAAAATAAAGCCAGGTGATATAAATGAAAATTGAACTTATCGGAAAACTTGAAACAGTTATGTCAAATGACAGTTCAAAACACAATTATTTCGGCTGGCCCACGGCTGTGAGACTGCAGAACGGCAATATTCTCGTCGGCGCATCGGGTTTCAGACTTGACCATATCTGTCCTTTCGGAAAAGCAGTTGTATGTGTAAGTACAGATGAGGGAAAAACATATTCACGTCCTGCTCCCGTTATTGACACTCCCCTTGACGACAGAGATGCGGGACTTTGCCCTTTCGGTGAAAGCTCGCTGATTATCACATCTTTCAACAATTCAGCCGATATGCAACGTGAACATAACACGGACAATGCCTATGTTCAGGAATACATAAATACAATCACAAAAGAAGACGAGGAAAAGTATCTTGGTGCAACCTATCGCATCAGTCATGACTGCGGTGTAACATTCGGTGAAATAAAACGTTCTCCGATTACCTCCCCTCACGGACCCATTGAACTGCGTGACGGCTCAATCCTCTGGGCAGGCAACAATTTTGACCATGCGGAAGACGGAATCGAAGTCCGAAAACTCATCCCTGAGACGAGTGAAACCGAACTTCTCGGTAGAATCACAATTGATAACAAAGATATTTTCCTCAATGAGCCGAATGTAATTGAACTCCCCGACGGCAGACTGCTCTGCCATATCAGAGGCGAGAATGACACCGTTTTTACAACATTTCAGAGTGTTTCCGAAGACGGCGGAAGAACATGGACTGCTCCCGAAATGCTCCTTGACGAAACGGGCGGAGCTCCCCCTCACCTTTTCATGGTTTCCGACGGCACACTCATCTGTACCTACGGCAGACGCAAAAAACCTTACGGCATTATGGCAATGATAAGCCGTGACAACGGAACAACGTGGGAAAAGGATTTCCGTCTTTATACGGGCGATGAAAGTGACGATCTGGGATATCCTACAACCGTTGAACTGAATGACGGCACTCTGCTTACAGTCTTCTATGCCACGGAAAATGATAATAACCCCTGCAGAATTTTACAGCAGCGGTGGAAAATTAAATAAAATGAGATGTCGGTTCGCCGAGTTCCCATAAGGAAGTTTTTGTTTCTCGAACAAAATTCCTTGTATTATTGCCAAAAGCCTTGCGAGGCTTTTGGCTTCAATTCAAGCATTTTTGCCTTTCTACGAAACTGCGAAGCACTTTAAAATGCGAAATTACGTGTACAAGAAAAGGCGAAAACCACCGATAACGCTGTCGCGTATCGGTGGTTTTTAACGCATTATTGTGCCGTAAGTTCACATTTTAAAGAAAAACTGCCTTACGGGAGCTCGGCGT
>JAZSPR010000026.1:0-10373 GCA_045537555.1 Acutalibacteraceae bacterium
AGATTCAGTGTAAAACCGAATGAAGTACAGATGTATGTTAATAACACAAACAAAAAATGTTCACTTGAATATGAAGACAATGACGGCTCAGATAAACTTATAATAAAAGATTCTTCCGGAAATGAAATAATTAAATTCTTCTTTTCCAAAAGTAAAGCTCCTTATACAGGTGAAATTTATGATTGCGGCGATATTGCGCTTGACAGTCAGTACAGCATGGAACCTACGGGATTTCTTATTGATGATATACAGATTTATCAACTTGTGAATAAATCATGGCTGAGACCGACACATAATAACAATCCTTTTACAGACCTTACATACAGAACAGTATATTACAACGAATCTGAAAAAATTGCTGCATTTTATCTTTATACAAATGTTCTTGATGAAACAGAATTGTTCTGTGTTGTTGATCTGAACGATGTTATTGATAAAACGCAGAATTCATCAGGCGGTAATGCAGGCTATGAAGTGCCCGATGCCGGCGGATACGAAAAACCTGAGTTTGCAAAACTTGACTGTACATTCTGTCATAACGGAAAATGCAGCAAGTGTAACGGATACGGTTATGTTTATAGTTACGTGATCAATAGTGATAAGCCGATGCAACAGTGTCACAGTTGCCACGGTAGCGGAAATTGTACTTATTGCGGCGGAACAGGAAAAAGGGAATAACAGCGTATCTCATTTGTTGGATAACCTTATAAAAGCGGCGGATTTCCGTCGCTTTTTGTTTGTCAGTTATTCAATTTATCATCAAATTTTATCTTTGTCCAATTCTGACTTATGCCGAGGGATGCTGCGTATTCTTCAATTGATTTTTCGTCATCAAAGATTGTGTAGTTATCTGTTTCGGTGTCGATGCAGATGTATTTTTCGGCATGTATTTCATCACGGAAGGGGAAAAATCTCCACATAACCCTTTTTCTTATGACAACCGATTCATCAATGGGAATTACGGGATTTGGTTCTTCATTGTATCTGTCTGTGTCAAAGTGCTGAAATTTAAAGAACAGATATCTCTGAGTATAAAAATATTTATCAATCTGTCCGCTGAAAAGCTCTTCACCGTTATGCCTGATGAATGATGCTTCAACTGTGTTTGTGGTAAGTGACCAGCCGTTATTTTCAAAGAATGTCTGTTCAAGATGCAGACCGTGATACCATTTGCCGAGTCGGATATTATTTTCGGTACAGAAATCATAGAGTTCTTTCATTGTTGCAAACGTCTGAATTGACTCATTTTCAGCAGAAAATAGTCGGTATTCATTTATAGCATCATCTTCATCAGCAACATGATAAGCAATAAAGCCTTTTTTATCAAACGCGTATTTATTGATTTCAGTTCTGTCAAAAGTTGCTTCATAACCGGGATTTATACGTCGGAGTGAATAACGGCTTTCTCCTTCATATGAAACTGATAAATGGTCAAAAAGAACATGGTCATAAAGTGGACCGTTTCTGTGATAAACAATTGTTTCGTCAGGATAGTGATCGGTGCCTTTGTAATCATCATGTGCAAGACCCCAGAAAACACCGCAGATTGCTAAAGGCGGAACCAGAAAAATCACAATGAAAACAATTGCAATTGCTGTAAGTAATCGGTTCTTTTTGCGTTTTGCTTTCTTCATGAATAATCTTCCTTTTTAATTACAATCATTTTTAACTTTCAATAGAAATAATGCCCCAGTAACCGTCAACACACACCCATGCTCTGCCTTCAAATGACGGCAAGGCTTTGTCGAAAACGGTATCGGTTATCATGTTTCCGCTTTTATCCATATAGCCCCATTTTTCGTTCTTTTTTACGGGAACCTTTCCCTCAGAATAGCTGTAAACCGTGTTGACTTCAGAAAATTGTGTATCGGTGGTTATTTTGCCGTCTTCATCGTAAGCAAACTGATAATATTTAAAAGTATCATCGGTTGTCGGAACATCACTCATTATAATCTCACCGTCAACGGTAAAATACGTCCACATACTGCCGTCATACATTGCAACAACGTCCTCGCAGATTTCGGAAGCCGCAACATATTCAAACGGAATAACAAGCTTTCCGTTGTAATAAAGACCGAGTTTACCCGTTTTTGTTATTTCGTAGGCATCATAATAAGCACCTTGAAGCTTATCCATATATTTATTCATATATGCTTCGTATACTATGTATGCTTCGGTTTTATCATATTCAAGTGCTTCATTATCACCCTCACTGCCTGAGATACATATATATTCATCGGTATTTATGTCATAACAGAGATAATCAATGCCGCCACCGTGTCCGCCTGATATGCCGACTTCTCCCGTTTCAAAATGATATGCAAGAGTGTGTTCATTGAATGCAACGGAATCGGGTTCGGGACAGAAATTCGGGTCTGTGTATAATGCATCGCAGAGAATCTTTCCGTAGCTGTCGGCAACACCGCATTTGCCATCTATGTAATATGCAACGTGCTGCGCAGGATGATAACCGTAATCTGTCGGCGTATAGCTGTATATAAGTCCACGATAAAGCTCATTCTTAACGGGGCGGATATCAGTTGCCCTGAGAAACGGCTTTTTATGCCATGAAAAACCTATACCTTCGGGCAAAGTAATATCTGCATTATAATCTGTATAGCTCTCATATAATGATGTTTGTTCCTTTTCTTCGGTTGAGTTTTCTTCATCATCAACGGGAGTAACAGGATTACAGCCTGTAAATATGCAAACAAAAAGAATAAAAGCCGTAAAAATTGTCAGTTTTTTCATTATTATCAACTCCTTTGTAATTTAATATTAATCCTTGTAATGGAGAATGTCAACAAAAGTTACAACAATGTTAATATAAATTACAAAGTTGTAATAATTATTTTGTGATAATTGCAAGAAAGAGTTGTTCGTTTTTATTGACAAGCCGAACGTATTATTCTATAATAAAAACGGAGGTGGTGTAATGAAAACATGCTTTAAAATTCATCCCGATGATTTTGACAAAAAGGCAAATGAAGAATTTTATGAAAAAATGGCAGAAGAAGGCTGGATGCTGAAAAAACGTTGGTATAATCTGAGCAAATTTGAGAAAACAGAACCGCAGAAACTGAAATTTGACATTTATTACTCTGAATATAATTATGTTTCCGAAGCAGAAAGACAGGAATTTAATTCTAAGGGCAGAGCAATTGTCGATGTGAAAAGTTATGCGCATGTTTCATATTCACCCTTGAGTGAACATTTTCCGCCTGTTATAAAATCAAATGAAGATGCGGCAGAAGCGATAATTCCGCTCAAAAACAAAAGCACGACACGTCCCGTGTCGATAATATTTCTTCTTCTGATGTATATTCTTGCTGATTTCAGAAGAGGCGACTTTACATATAATGCATTTGAATATCTTCCGTACTCAAAAGAGCTTATATATAAAATAATTACCATTCCGGAAATTTTTATTGCATTCCTGTTTGTAATTTCATATGATGTTTTTCTTGTGATTTATGAATATGTCAGATGGAAAAAGGCGCTTAAAACATTTCAACGCGGTGAAAATCCTGATGACGGCAACAGAAAAAAGGTGCTTTACATCTGCAGTAATATAATTATAATGTTGTCGATTGTTTTTATCGGGCTTTTTGCTCTGGCTAATTCTTCAATTACAGAAAAGGAAGTGCCCGAGTTCTCAGACGGACTCTATCTTGATATTCACGATTTCGGAATTGCAGACAAGATAACAGCAAAAGGTGATACTATCAGAGGAGACTTTTATCCGTGTCGGATGAAGAACAAAAAAACGCTGACCGCTGATATATGTATGACTGAGGAATACTATTATATCGGCGAAACACGTATTATTATTTATCAGGATATAATTACTTATAAATCGGCAGAAATTGCAGAATATGCGGCTGAACTTCTTGCGACGGATAAGTTTGCATATTATAAAGAATTTTCTGTTGATGAAACCGATAAACTGTATACAGGCGGGAAAATGTACACTTCGGACGAATGCTTCATTATCGTAATTGATAATACGGTTTACAGAATATCAATTATAACTCAACTTGAGGATGTTTTTCCTTCAACGGAAGAATTACTTGAAATTATAAAATCAAAAAAAACTGCCGACTCTTAGGCAGTTTTTTTTTGATTTATTGAATGTGCTTTACAAATCAGAATTTGTCGAGCTGAAGCCCGACAAAAATTCGCAATTGGAAATTCGCAATTCGCAATTGATGAAGGGGCTTTGCCCCTTAACCCCATTATAATGGTTCAAAAGGCGGAGCCTTTTCCGAAATTGCGCTTTGATAATTGCTAATTGCCAATTACAATAATTTGTCGGGCAACAGCCCTACAAATTATTGTTTGTTAATTAATAATTCTTATCAACCGTCTCTCCGACTGCTCTGAGAAGTGAATCTTCATGAGTTGAGGGCAGATCGCAGTTGTAGTGCCAAATCATAACACCGCCGAAACCGTGATTTACGGCATAATCTGTCTTTGCGGCAATTACATCGGGTGTGTTGAACCAGAAATCCTTGTCGATATCGTTGCAATGATACCAGCCGTTTTCGTCAATACCGTCATAGCAACCGTTGTAGCCGTACCAATATGTTGACATATCTGTCGGACGGGAGTAGAATGCAAGTCCCACATTCACCTTCTCATAAGGCATTCCGTAAATACCAACATTCTGAACAAGTTTTACGGTGTCTTCATATGTTGCGTGTCTGCCTTCGTCGTCAACCATATCATAAGACATTATTTCAAATGAATCGATAACGGCAATTGCGGCTGTTGTGAACTTGATGTTCCATGAATTTCCTGCGACGCCGAGTGTGTAATCACCGAGTTTTTCATCGAGAGAAACGAGGAATTTGTTATAATAACGCCATGCCTTTGCAGAAAGGGGGTATTCATAGTCAAAATGAACACCGTCAAAATCGTATTTATCAAGGATTTCAATAATGTTATCTTCAAGCACACCGCTTGTGAATGCTTTGTTGTGCTCATCGCTCTGTGCTTCCATCTGCTCTTCCCATACATCGGAGTCTGTGATTCCCCACGGACCGAGAAGATTGAGTGTGATGTTCACATCTCTGTCCCCGATTGCATTACGGATATTGCCGAGTGCTGTTTCGAGTTTTACTTCGTCATAAACGATTTCGCCTTCAGCATTGAAAGAAGCACACTCAAAGAGAATGACATCTGTTACAATGTCAAAATCTTCAGGATAAAGGCTTTCGGGGGACTGTACATAATCGCCTCTTATGTATGTTGTGACTTTGAAATCATCAACTTTTTTGTCACGCATATCAATATTAATACCGAAAAAGTTTGTGATAACAAGAATGATTGCCGTGAAAAATGCTGTTACCTGTGAAAGAAAAACTGTCATATTAATTTCCCCTTATTATGTTTTTGTAATATAATAATAGATAAAATTTTTCATATTGTCAAGAGTTTGGTTATTATAATCAGTATAAAAACAGGATGAAAACACTAATTTCAATATAATTGAACCGTAGCAACAAACCCCATCGGTTGAACCGGTGGGGTTTGTTGTTATAAAAATATATAATTAAATAAAAGCACCGACCACTCTGTCAATTGACGGAGTGGTCAGTATTAATGTTAATAATTAAAATGTTTCAAGTTTTGCGCTGACACGGAGTATTGTTCTTGCATCGGCGGCTGTAATTTTCTTATCTTTGTTTACATCTGATGCAAGGAAGGCGTTCTGGCTGAGTGTTTCAAGCTTTGCACTTACGCGAAGAACAAGTCTTGCATCTGCAGCGGTAATTTTACTGTCAGCATTTGCATCGCCGAGCATATAGTTAAGTTTTTCAATTGAGCGTGTTTCTTTTGCTCCGCAAACCGAACAGATTCTTTCCTCGGTTCCTTTATTGCTTGTTGTGGGAGCTTTTACCATAACCCAATTGCCGAACTTATGACCTTTTGCCGGAATTGTTGTCTGTGTTTTTGTGACAGTGCCGCATACCGAACATTTTGCTCCGTCGGAAGAGCCTGCCTTTGTACATGTTGCGGAGGTACCTTTGACTGTTTTCGGAGTATGTCCCTTTGCAGCCACATAGTTATCAACATAAGATTCACCGCATGCGCATGTGTATGTTGTATAACCAGTATCTGTACATGTGGGAGCTGTGGTCACCTTTTTGTAATTATGAGTATGCTGTTGACCTGTTGCGGGAATTATCTCTTGTTTTTTGAGGATTTCACCGCAGACAGAGCACTTTTCACCGTCTGTAAGACCGGTAGCTGTAGCTGTGGGAGCTTTTCCGGGTACTTTTACTGAAGTATGCCCTGTTGAAGAGATAACATTACCTGCAATAATCATTTTGTCGCAGTCTTTACAATATGTATCACCTGAATAACCGTCTGCTGTACATGTTGCTTTTACAGCATTTTTAATCACAGTTTTTCCAACGTGATTTGTATCGTCTGTTTTTCCGTATTCTGCGTTACATACAGAACATAAGGCTTTGTCTGTACAAGTTGCAGTACCGCCTGTATGCTGACTCTCATCTTTTACGATTCCGCATTCTTTACATTCAATCCAATGACCGGCAGCATCATTTGTCCAGTAATTGTTCCAATTGTGAGTAACTTTTCTTGTGTAACCGCAGATGTCACAGGAATTATCACAATTACTTTCATAAATGTGAATTTCTGTGTCGATCTTGTCACCGCAATTACACTCATGCCAATGCTGATTATTATTGTTGGTCCAGTCATTGCTGTAGTTATGAGGAACTTTTCCTGTAATTGTGTCAGACAGGGTGATTTCATTTTTGTCGTCTGCATCAAGGAAATATTTTTTACATACATTGCAGGACCAATACTCAATATTGCCTTCGTTTGCATGATCGGCAGCCTTTTCGGGATGATTTACAAGCTTGTGGGCTGCATATTCACCGTATTCTTTGTTGCAGACAAAACAGATTGCTTTTTCTTCGCAGGTTGCTGTTCCGCCAATGTGGTCAGCAAGAGGAAGTTTTTCATCTGAGCCTTCAACTACTTTATCACAATCATCACATGTTGTGTATTCATTGTTTCCCTGAACAAGACATGTTGATTTTTTTGCTTTATGAACAGTTGTATTGCGGTGCAGACATATGAGGGCAACCTGACGTGTTTCAACTGTGACTTCACATTCTGCTGTAAAATTACCGTCATTTGTTGTTATCGTGATAATTGCAGTACCGTCATTAACGCCGGTAACTTTACCGTTGTCATCAACAGTTGCAACTGAAGTATCACTGCTGCTCCATGTGACGGATTTATCTGTAGCATTATTAGGAGTTATAGTTGCTGTCAGAGTTTCAGTAAAGTACTTATAAAGTGAGAGGGAAGTCTTGTTGATTGTAACACCCGTTACCGGAACGATTTTTTCAATAATTGTAACGGTAAATGTATCGGAGAAACCTTTGTAAGATACTTTTATTGTTTTTGTACCGACTGTTGATGAATTGAAACCGGTTGTTGAAAAACCGAATGTAACAATTTCTGTTGTTCCGTTATTGTATGAAACAAGAAGTTCAAGCCCCTCTGTTGAAAAACTCTCGCCTGTATAATAGGTTGTTTTTGTGGGATTGCTTTTGATTTCAACACCTGTAATTTCAACTTTATTGACTGTTACATCGAACGTTGTTGTCTTGCCGACATAAGTTACTGTTATTTTCTGAGTACCGACGGTATCAAGAGTTTCAGGTGTACATGTGAATCCTTCGGTTATTGTTTCTGTTGTACCGTTATTATATGTTGCTGTGAGGGTAAGACCTTCTGTATCAAGTTCGTCGCCCGCATAGTAAGTTGTCTTTTCAGGTTTTGTCTTGATTGCAATGCCTGAAATTTTAACTTCATTAACTGTTACGTTGAATGTTGTTGTCTTGCCTTCATAGGTTACGGTGATTTTCTGAGTACCTGCCTTGTCAAAAGTTTCGGCTTTGTAATCAAATCCGCTATCAATGGTTTCAGTTGTACCGTTATTGTAAGTTGCTGTAAGGGTAAGACCTGTTATGTCAAGTTCATCACCGATAAAGTATGATGTCTTTTTCGGATTGGTGCTGACTTCAATACTTTCAATTTCAACAGCATTGACTGTTACATCAAATGTTGCTGTCAGTCCACTTAAGCTTACGGTAATTTTCTGAGTGCCGACTGTGTCAAGAATTTCGGGTGTACATGTATAACCACCGATAATTGTCTTTATCTCGCCGTTATTGCATGTTGCCGTAAGAGTAAGACCTGTTACATCAAGTTTATCACCGATAAAGTATGATGTCTTTTTCGGATTTGTCTTGATTGAAAAGTCTGTGATTAAAATATCATTGATTTTTACATCGAAAGTTGCTGTCTTACCTTCATATGTTACGGTAATTTTCTGAGTACCTGCTGTGTTGAGTGTTTCAGGTGTGCATGTGAAGCCTTCAGTTACAGTCTCAGTTGTGCCGTTATTGTAAGTCGCAGTAAGTGTAAGCCCTGTTGTGTCAAGCTTGTCACCTGCATAGTAGGTTGTCTTTTCAGGTTTTGTCTTGATTTCAATTTCAGCAACTTCAATATTATTGACTGTTACATCAAATGTTGCTGTCTTACCTTCATATGTTACGATAATTTTCTGAGTGCCAGCTGTGTTGAGTGTTTCAGGTGTGCATGTGAAACCTTCAGTTACAGTCTCAGTTGTGCCGTTAGTGTAAGTTGCTGTAAGGGTAAGCCCTGTCGTGTCAAGCTCATCACCGAGATAGTAAGATGTCTTTTTCGGAAGTTCATAAATCTCTATTTTGGAAAGTGCTTTTTCTTCAATATCAATCTTACCGTCAATAACTGTTGTGTTAAGTGCGCTGCCGTTCTCATCATACATTTTGTAAGCATTGAACTGTAATTTTGCAGAACCTGATGCCTTTGCTTTGAAAGTAAATGTAACAAGAGTTCCGTCAGCATTTAATGCAGAAGCCCCGCTGAAAGTAACTCTGATTAAATTACCTGCTGACTGATAATCAAGATTACAGTTTTTTGTGTGTCCGCTGACAATTGAACCGAATTCATAATCTTCAACGGAAAGAAGACTGCTGTCATACTGTAATGTAAAGTTACCGCCGTAAACAGCAGATGAATTGCTTATTTTTACGGGAACGCTGAATGTTTCTCCCGCTTTTACGGATCTGTTTTCTGCTGATAAAGCAGGATTTGTTGCAGCAGAAGACTGAATAGTAAATGTAGAACAAAACAGAGTGAATACCAACAGTAACGAAAAAATCAGGCTGCCTATTCGTTTGTGAATATTCATCGTATCATTCCCTTCTGGATATTGTTTATTTTAATGATGAAATAAATCCTGCATCATATCTTGATATAATAACCGCATCACCTGCATCAACAACACCGTCATTATTGACATCTGCTGCAGCAAGCTGATCTTCTGTCAATGTAATGAATCCCGCATCGTAACGTGATATGATAACAGCATCGCCGGCATCAATTATGTCGTCACCGTTTACATCGCCGAGAATCACATCCGGTTTTTCAGTTTTCCATACCGGATACAGTATTATATCTTTTTCAAAATTGTAAGTGCTTCCTGCAGGATAATCTGCACTTGTCGCAGCTTTGTTTGTTGCCCAACCGAGAAATACTAATCCTTCTTTTTTGGCTTCAGGCAATTTGATTTTACTGCTGTTATTAATGATCATATAAGCAGGATCTACACTACCTGCATTTATATCAAATGTTATCATACAGAATGTAATACTTTCTGTTGTTGAAACATTGCCTGCTGCATCTTTAGCAATCAGATAATATGTGCCGGACTCAGTAACAGTCTTTGTTTCCGTATTGCTTGTTGCACTTGTAATGCTTGTGAAACTGCTGCTTGCAGGATTTTTGGCTGTACCCCAGTAATAACTTATAATACCTGTATCATCTGACATTGTTAATGTAACAGTCTGTTTTATTGTAACATTATTTGTACTGCTGATTGATACTGTAGGCTTGGTTGCATCGTTCTGTTTCCATACTGCGTATAAAGTTGCATTTGCTGTAGACTTGTAACTGCTGCCTGCAGAATATGTTGCAATTGTTGCGGTACTGCTTGTTGACCAACCGAGGAATGTGTATCCTGTTCTTGTTCCAGTCGGCAATGTGAATGAATCGCCACTCTTTGTGAGAACGTAATCGGGTGTTACGGTGCCGTTGTTGCCGTTTAGCGTTGTTTTATAGAGTGTAATACTTGCTGTTGTTGTAACATTACCTGCCGTATCTTTTGCAATCAGATAATATGTACCGGGTTCGGAAACAGTTTTTGTTACAGATTTACTTGTTGCACTTGTTATGCTTGTGAAATTGCTGTTAGTTGGAGAACTGCTTGTACCCCAGTAGTAACT
>JAZSPR010000103.1:0-4436 GCA_045537555.1 Acutalibacteraceae bacterium
GGCAGGTTGAAAAACCTGCCGGAACCCCTTAAAAATAAAAAAATTACAATATAAAAAAATTACAATATAAAAAAATTATGAGTTTTATGCTACAAACAAATCTCGCCACTCGACGTACCTCTGTACGCCTTCGGGTAAATCAAAACAACGCATATGCGTTGTTTTGACTCGATTTGTCTGTTCTGCATCTTTTTTTCCTATCCCCTTAAAAGGAGCTGTATTTTTTTTCAGCTCCTTCAGCTTCATACCAAAAGTACATTTTCATAAAGATATTCAACCCATTTTTCGCAGCCTGCGGTTGAGAAATGGAGGCCCATGTAAACGGGGTCACTGCAGTATTCTATAGGGAGGAAATTTCCCGTGCTGTCGCAGGTGGCGGAAGCGATATCGAGATAATGCCAGCCCATTTCTTTGCACATTGCCTGTAGCTTTTTGTTATATGCCTTAATCTGTGTGTTGTTGAGGTCTTTGTCTGCTCTTTCGCTGATTGATGTCATAAGAGTCATTGACTGAATGTAAATATCAACATCGGGTGACTTTGCCTTTATTCTTGCAACAAGCTCTTTGTAATTTTTGATTGATGTTTCCTGACCGTAAAGCCCGATATCGTTCATTCCGAGCATAACAAATACTTTTTTCTTGCCGGAGAGTTTTACACAGTCTTCAACAAGAGTTTTTCTGCCGTTATAATAAGGGTGAACCGAGGCATCCGAAACCTGCCAGAGTGAGTTTGCCGCAGAGAGGCTTGATGCTGCACACATTGTGGCATTGCCGAAGCATTTTGTTTCCTGCTGATAAGCGGCAAGTTTTACGCTGACTGAGTCGCCGATGAAAATTGCATCGTCAAAAAATGATGCATCAGCTGTCTGTGCTTTTCCGTCTTTGCCGAAGTATATGCCGTCAATTTTTTCATCTTTTACCATTTTGCCGTCATTGCGGAAATAATAGCACGCACCGTCAATTGTCTTTCTGCCTGTGCTCATAACACCTTTTTCGTAATAGAATGTATCGGTATTATTTACCCAACCGGTGAAAACCGTTCCGTTTTTGTAATAAAGATCTGAGTGATTACCTGTCAGTCCTTTACCTGTTTCATCAAAAATATACGTGATGCCGTTTCTTGTTATTTCGCCTGCGCATCCTTTACCGTCTTTGCCGAAATAGTAGTTGAGTGTATTTTCGGTATGGAAACCTGTTTTCATTTTTCTGTCCGTACCGAAACAGTAATATGCTCCGTCAACGGAAATAACACCCGTTGCACCTCTGCCGTTGATGAAAAAATAGTATTTGTTTCCGTCTGAATCGGAGTAAAAACCTTCATCACATTTCAGATGTGAATCTGTGTAATATGTGTCGAGTTTTGCGGAGTATCTCAGAGCAAGACGTGCATCGGCAGAAGTAATTTTTTCGTTCATGTCAATGTCAATATCTTTGATATCTCCGTTATATTCACTCATTGATGATGAAATGCGTAAAAGTTCTCTTGCATCTGCGGCTGTGCATTTGTTATCACCGTTAAGGTCAGCAATTATATCTGTTTTGTAAAGAGTTATCTCTTTGTTTTTTTCATTGAATAATACAATTGAATCATCTTTATTTTGTTTCATCAGTTTGCTTTCAGAACCGAATACGGATAAGAAACCGTCGTCGGAAGTATTCTCAGCATTATATGAACATGCCGAAACTGAAAAAACAGTAAGTAATGCCAATAAGATAATTATAATGGCAGGATTAAACTTTCTTTTATTCATAATTTTTCCTCCAGAATACATTCAGTATATAATATCAAAAATACAAAGTCAATAAATAAATGTTATTTTCCGTTGCTTGATGCAACGGCTGAAATGATGTATAATGACATCAGTCAGGAGTGATAAAATGCTTAATGAAAATATAAAAAAGCTCAGAAAATCAAAAGGCCTTTCGCAGGAAGAGCTTGCCGTAAAGCTGAATGTTGTAAGGCAGACGGTTTCAAAATGGGAAAAGGGGTTATCCGTTCCCGATTCGGAAATGCTTATTAAATTGGCGGATGAGCTTGATACAACGGTTAATAATCTGCTCGGAGAAACTGTTGCACAAGAAGAGTCCGAACTTAAAGTTATAGCGGCAAAACTGGAGCTTCTCAATGAACAGTTTGCAAAGCAGAATGAGGCTCACAGAAGAACAAAAAGGACAGTTTCCGTTATATTCTGCGTGATATCTTCCGTTATTCTTTTTGCCGAATTCTTTTCGTGGCTTGCCTTATATCTTATAGACAGAACACCTGATACAAGCATTGCAATTATCGGCGGAAGTGACGGTCCTACGCAGATTCTTGTTGCCGAGCCGACGATAAATCCGCTTGTTGCAGCCGCGGCGGTTATTGTTATTATTCTTTCCGTATCGGGAATACTCAGAACAAAAAAAGGGGATTAATCTCTTAAGTGAGATTAATCCTCAATTTTTGTTATTTTATCTGTCTATGCCGTCACGGATAGCCTTGAGTTTTTCTTCCATTGCTTTGACGGCTTCAAGGTCGCCTTCGGAGGCTGCCATTGATTTGTCTTTTCTTCTTTCAAGAAGTTCGGCATACATAATCTCTTTCTTTTTACCGTGAAGGTCATAGAAGAGCATGGGGATGATACCGAATGAACCTGTGAGTGAAGGAATAATTGTGAACATTGCAAAAAGATAGAACTTAACGCTGTCAGGCTGTTCTTTGCCTGCTGTGTAAGCACTCTGATCGTAACCGACCATCTTTTTGAGGGCTGTTGTGATAACCTGGCTGACAGAGGTTGAAACCTTTGCGGCAAGACCTTTGGCAACGGATGTCATAGCTTCTGTTCTGTAGCCGTTCTTCCATTCGCAGTAGTCCATTGATTCGTTGTAAAGTTCCGTACCGATAACCTGCATAAGTCCGAAGAAACATGTCCAGATAAGTTCCCATGATGCCATGATGAAGAACATAGCGAGCTTGCTTCTGTAAAGACCGCCCTTCTTTGTCTTCCAGTCCATACCGATACAACCGAAGAGGAACACGAAAACGTGAAGGAAGTTTGAAATATTTCGGCTGACGATATAAAGGAAACGGCTGGAGAATCTGCGTCTGAACCAGGGAACGAATGAATAAGAAATGGGTGACAGAGGTGCTGCGGGAAGACCTGCAACAAGTGTCATCGACGCAAAATGAAGAACGTCTATGTAGTAGTCCTGCTTACTGCCGGAGATGCCGAAACCTGCAAGGAAATCGGACAATGTCATAAGAAGAACAGGCTTGTTGTTGATGATTGATTTGATTGAGTCTTTTACGCTGGGAGTCTGAACTGACTGCATAACTCTTTCTTTTGAGTTTGCGAAGTACCAGAAAGACATACCGCTGGAAATAAGTGTTGTTGCGGCACCCATACCGACGAAAGCACCCATAAGCTGCTGCTCAACCGATGAGCCGTTCTTGAAAACCTTGTTATCAATAAGGTCAAGAAGAATTGTCATCATGTGCTCGGGGAGCTTTTCACCGAAGAAGCCCGAGGCAAAGTTTGCAACGGTTATAAGTCTCGTTCGGTCAACAGGGTGCGGCGTTATGGTTGCCAGCATACCCGTTCTTGCGATTGACTGGAATGTGCCTACACCTTCACGGATGATTTCAAGTGAAATGTAGAAAATGAATTTACTGATTGACATTGCAGGCTGACCTGCAAAAAGTATGGGCATAAGCCAGTAGAGCAATGTTGCGATACAGCCCGGGATTGCAAGACCCATAAGATAAGGTCTGAATTTACCCCAACGGGTTCTTGTCTTTTCAACAATAGCCGCAGTAAAAATATCGTTGACAATATCCCATATGCTGTTGATTGTTTTTGCGATTGTCTGATAGCCTAAGTCTATTTTAACAATGTTTGTTATGAAACGGGAAGAGTAGGTGTTGATGTTAAGACTCTGCGCCGCATCCCAGAGGACGAATGCCATGGTCTCTTTCTTGCCGACATAACGTCTGTTTTCGTAGACATAACTCAGATTCGCATCGGTATAAGTACCGTTATCGACCTGTTTGTCTGCCACAAATTTTCCTCCTTTGATTCAGTATATGGCATTATATTATCATATAAAAATCCATTTTGCAAGAGAATAACAAAAAATATATAAATAAGTATTAATATTTTATAACATATTGATAAATCAGAATTTGTCGAACTGAAGTTCGACAAAAATTCTCAATTTTCAATGCGCAATGCTCAATTGTGGAAAGGGCTTCGCCCTTTGACCCATTTATATAATTCAAGCCCGAAGGGCTTCCGAAATTGCGAATTGCGCATTGCAAATTGGGCACCTCTAAAAACTGCATAAAAGCAAAAAATAATTGATAAAAACAAGCAGAATCAGAGTATCCCCCAACTACGATTAATTTTGTTTGATTTTTATCTACCAAGAAGGCAGAGTTGTGCCTTGGATTATGCTGA
>JAZSPR010000113.1:0-3595 GCA_045537555.1 Acutalibacteraceae bacterium
TTCGCACTCTGCGGAGTGCGATTCAAGGGACTTTGTCCCTTGAAAATCCCTATGACCTTTCGAGAAAGGTCAACGAAAGCTTTATGCGGGGCTTTGCCCCGATATTTTTTTAAAAATCAAAGCCGTATCCGCGGATACAGCCTTGAAATATGATTTATAATTAATATTCAATTACACCCGTAAAGATAAGGTCTGTTGTGCCTTCAAGAGTAATCTGATCGTCTGTATAATTGACAATCAGGTCTCCGCCCTTGAGCTTTACGACGATATCCTTGCCTTTTTCGATGTAGCCGAGCTCACAAGCCGCTGCAACTGCTGCACAAGCACCTGTACCGCAAGCGTAAGTTTCACCGTTGCCTCTTTCCCATACTCTCATACGGAGTGTTCTTGAATCAACAACTCTTACGAATTCTGTGTTGATTTTTTCAGGGAAGTATTTTGCATTTTCAAACTCAGGGCCTATTTCCTTAAGGTTGTAAGCATCAATGTGTGTTCCGAAGACAACACAATGGGGATTGCCCACATTTACACATGTTACATTGTATTCCTTACCGTCTACAACGATAGGCTGGTCGATAACTTTACCCTTTGAGATAATGTTTGTGGGAATCTTTTCTGCTTCAAATTCTGCCTTACCCATATAAACCTTAACAGATTTTACTCTGCCGTTTTCTGTGTAAAGGTGAATTCTCTTTAAGCCTACGGGAGTTTCGATTGTAAGATGTGTCTTGTTTACAATACCGTTGTCATAGAGGTATTTACCCGCACATCTCAGACCGTTACCCGCAATGTAGCCCTTTGAACCGTCTTTGTTATACATGAGCATCTTTGCATCGGCAACATCTGATTTTTCAATAAGAACAATACCGTCGGAACCGATACCGTAATGTCTGTTACAGAAGTTGATTGCAAGAACTTCGGGAGAAGTGATTTCACCATTAAGATTATCAAAGAAGATGAAGTCATTACCTGAACCCTGCATCTTTGCAAACTTGAGTTTAGTGGGCTCTGTACGCATTTCATTGATGTTTACAAGTTCTGTGTTAGCCTGTGTGAAACCGCTTGCAAGAATGTCTGCAAGTACGTTTGCTGTATCAATTGAAGTGAGAGTAGCAACTGAAAGCTGAAGAGCTCTTCTGTGAAGCTTGATGAAGTCATCAACAACATCAAGGGGAGTACCTGTGTAAACAATATACTTGATTTTACCGCTTTCAAGAAGGTCCATGCTTGTGTTGGATTCATCATAAAGCTTGTTGACAACAGTTACGTCAATGTCAACTGAGCCGATAACCTTTGCTGTACCTTCTGTTGCGTAAATCTTGAGACCGAGGTCATGGAACTTTCTTGCAAGGTCAACAACTTCGGGCTTGTCCGCATCCTTTACTGTGATGTAAACGCCCATTTCCTTGCCGAGTTCCTTGGGAGCAATCTCGAAACCTGCTGATACAAGTCCCTTGAAGAGTGCTTCGTCGATTGTTTTACCAACACCGAGAACTTCACCCGTTGATTTCATTTCGGGACCAAGGCTTGAGTTAGCATCAAGAAGCTTCTCGAATGAGAATACGGGAACTTTAACAGCAAAATAAGGCGGAGTCTTGTAAAGGCCTGTGCCGAAGCCCAAATCCACAAGGGGAGTACCTGTCATAACCTTTGTTGCGATGTCAACCATGGGTACGCCCGTAACCTTACTGATATAAGGAATTGTTCTTGAAGCTCTGGGGTTAACCTCGATAACATAAAGCTCATTTTCGTAAATAAGATACTGAATGTTAACAAGACCTTTTGTGCCGAGAGCAAGAGCAAGATTTGTTGAACAGTCAATAATTGTCTGCTTCATTGTGTCACGAAGGTTGTAAGGCGGATAAACTGCGATTGAGTCACCGGAGTGAACACCTGCACGCTCAACGTGCTGCATGATACCGGGGATAAGAACATCCTTACCGTCTGAAATAACGTCAACTTCAAGCTCAGAACCCATCATGTATTTGTCAACAAGAACGGGATTTTCAATCTTACCTGAAAGGATGATGTTCATATATTTTCTTACATCTTCGTCATTGTATGCGATTGTCATATTCTGACCACCGATAACATATGAAGGACGAAGAAGTACGGGATATGTGAGTGTGTGAGCCGCATCAAGAGCTTCTTCGAGTGTGAGAACACCCATACCCTTGGGTCTTCTGATACCGAATTTTTCAAGAAGTGCATCGAACTTTTCTCTGTCTTCTGCGATATCAATACCTTCAGCTGAAGTACCGAAAATCTTAAATCCGTTATCATCAAGGAACTTTGTCAGCTTAATAGCTGTCTGACCGCCGAATGCAACAACGACACCTTCGGGCTGTTCTGTCTTAATGACATTCAGAACATCTTCGGGAGTGAGAGGCTCGAAATAAAGTCTGTCTGCTGTGTCAAAGTCTGTTGAAACTGTTTCGGGGTTGTTGTTGATGATAACAACTTCATACCCGAGATTCTTGAGTGTCCATACACAATGAACCGAAGAGTAGTCGAATTCGATACCCTGACCGATTCTGATGGGACCTGAACCGAGAACGATTATTTTTTTCTTTGTGTTGCCCTTGAGATAATCTCTTGCTTCACAGTCGTTGTCATATGTGGAGTAGAAATAAGGTGTCTGAGCCTTGTATTCTGCAGCACAGGTGTCAACCATCTTGTAAACTGCATCACGGGGATTTTCTATTTTACTGCCGCTGATTCTCTCAATTGCGGCATCTGTATAGCCGTATTTCTTACCTTTGAGATAAAGTTCGTCAGTAAGACCGTTTGCGATTTCTGCTTCATAGTTTGCAAGATTTCTGAGTTTGTCAATGAACCATTCGTCTATCTTTGTGATATCGTGAATAGTTTCTGTTGAAACCCCTCTCTTGAGTGCTTCAAATACTGTAAAGAGACGGATATCATCAACATCGTGAAGTTTTGCTACGATGTCGATTTCGGGATCCTGAACTTTCTTGAAGTTGAGTGTATCAAGTGAGATTTCAGCACCTCTTACAGCCTTCATTATAGCTGCTTCAAAGCAGGGAGCGATTGACATAACTTCGCCTGTTGCCTTCATCTGAGTGCCGAGCTTTCTCTTTTCATTGATGAACTTGTCAAAGGGCCATTTGGGGAGCTTGATTACGCAGTAGTCAACTGTAGGCTCGAAACAAGCAAATGTTTCGCCTGTAACGTCGTTTCTGATTTCATCAAGTGTGTAGCCGAGAGCAACTTTTGTTGCAACCTTTGCAATAGGATAACCTGTTGCCTTTGATGCAAGAGCTGATGAACGTGAAACACGGGGATTAACTTCAATAACCGCATATTCAAATGATTCGGGGTTAAGAGCAAACTGACAGTTACATCCGCCTTCAATACCGAGAGCTTCAATAATTTTGAGTGAAGCGTTACGGAGCATCATAAACTCTTTGTTTGAAAGAGTAACAGCGGGAGCAATAACGATACTGTCACCTGTATGAACGCCTACGGGGTCAAAATTTTCCATTGAGCAGACAGCAATTGCATTACCTGCGCTGTCACGCATTGCTTCAAATTCAATTTCTTTCCAGCCGTAGATATATTTTTCAACAAGAAT
>JAZSPR010000165.1:0-2713 GCA_045537555.1 Acutalibacteraceae bacterium
CTTATGATTCTTCGTTGATTAGATAACTTCTTGTTTATATCTTTTTCAAAGTCCTTCTCATAAGGGCTTGTTTTGTCATACCCTTTTTTCCTAACCATAAAAATTCTAAAAAGTACTTGACTTTTAATAGTTAGTCACCTCTTTATTTATTCTATCATAATAAAAGTTAAAAGTAAATATTGAAGTCGGGGTCGAATAATGTTATATTATTTATGGTGATTATTATGAGATTTGTTGCAGACCACGATTTGCATATACATTCAACCGTTTCGCCCTGTTGTCATGACGAAAATCAGACTCCCGAGGCGATACTGAATTATGCAAAAGAGAATAATTTCAGAAAAGTTTGTCTTACAAACCACTTGTGGGATGAAAACGTGAAAAGTGAAGCCGAATGGCACGACGGACAGCGTTTCTGTTGTGTGGAATCTGTTCTTCCACTTCCGCAGAGTGAAAAGGTGAAGTTCCTTTTCGGTGCGGAAACAGATATGGACTACAATTTTGTTCTCGGTATCAGTCCCGAAAGATATGAAAAGTTTGATTTTGTTGTTATTCCTACAACGCATCTGCATCTTGCGGGAAATACGGTAAGAAACAAACTTCAGTCTCCCGAAGAAGCGGCTGAACATTGGATTGCAAGACTTGAAGCACTTCTTAAAATGAATCTGCCGTGGCACAAAACAGGTATTGCACATCTGACTTGCGGACACATTTTCAAAGGGTCGGTTCCTGATGTAATAAAACTTCTTTCCGATGAAAAACTCTATGAGATTTTCTCAGATTGTGCAAAAAAAGGTGTGGGAATTGAACTTAATATGAAAACTTTATCTCTCACCGATGAAGTCAAAAACATAATGCTCAGACCATACTTTATCGCAAAAGACTGCGGATGTAAATTCTATCTCGGCAGTGACTCGCATAAGGTTTCAGCACTTGAAACAGCAAAAGAAAATTTTGAGGATATCATAACATCCTTAGATCTTAAAGAAACGGATAAATTCGATTTTGCTGTTACAGTTTTATAAGTATAATCCTCCTTTATTTACAGATACTAAGAAAGCGATTTGTAAATAAAGGAGAGTTTTTTATATGAAAGCAACAGGAATTGTTCGTCGTATTGACGACCTCGGACAAGTGGTTATTCCCAAAGAAATCAGAAGAACAATGAGGATGACGAGGTAGCATCGTTACATATATCATTGACATCGACAGATATCTTCTGTGATGCCTTTATCAGACTCGCAGAACGGTTAGGAATAAGCAAAAGCAAGAGCAGAAAGACCGTAAAGTTTTCTGCTCTTTTCTGTTATATGTTTTTTTCGCCATTAAAGATAATTTCCGTTTCTTTCCTTCCGACAATACATTTATCAACATTAATTTCAAGAATTGCTGAACGAATAATTTCACGAAGATACTGTGCATACATTCTTTTCAGCAGAATCTGTCTGCCGTCTTTATTAAAAATTTCGGAAGTACAGCATAGAAAATTTGCTGTATACAGCAGTTTCTCTGCTTCAATTGAATCAGTTTTTTTTGTTTATTATTGAAATTAAAATTCTCACTTGGTATAATATGTATATAAAAAGAAAAGGTCAGGTGAAAGTTATGACACAGTTTATATCCTTTATTATGGCAATATTTTTTGCAATTGACATGTTTTTTATCGGCTTATTCCCGTCAAATGCGATTGTACTCACTCAGACGGATGAAACAGCTTCATTTTATGTTGACGGTGAAAGCGAAAACGGTCTGCTTCGTTACGGCGTTGTTGGTGACGGCAACCTTTTTGAGCCCGGAGAAGATATCAATGTCATAATTGAATGCCGTGACGAAAGTCTTGACGGCGAAAGAGCAAAAGTAAGCTTAAAATCCGAACAGGCTGATATCAACAAACGTGGATACATTGTTTTTGACACGGATAATCCCTATAGTACATTCAGTTTTTCTTCCGAAACAAACGGCATTTATACCGTAAGCATTGACCTTACAGACAGAACAAATTACAGCTTCAATATCGGCATTATTCCCCGTAATGAGCAGGCTGATGATGATTTCTGGTACGGAATTCAGCCCTATATAACAAGAGCATATCGTTGGGGTGAAGGTTTTCAGGTTCCGAATTATAATGCCGAAGAATCAGTAAACAAGATTCTTGACACAGCGGATTATCTCGGCGTGAATCTTGTCCGTGAGGATAGTGTGGGCTGGGGTTCTATGCAGAGTGAGGCTTTCGGCGCTGTTGATTTTGCGGCACAGGATTTGCTTGTAAACAAAGTTAATGAGCATGGCATGAAATACAACTGGATTCTCGGCTTCAATGCAGGTGAATGGTCTGTTGCAGATAAATATAAGGACAGTTATGATGAAGCAACAGGCTGGACATATCCACCGAATGAAGAAATATGGCTTGATTTTGCTACAAAATCAGCAAAGCATTATTCCGATAACACAGACATTCTGTGGGAAATCTGGAACGAGCCTAACTGGTATTTCTTTGCAGGAAGTCCCGAAGAATATTTTTCGCTTCTTGAAAACACGGCATCAATAATTAAATCCGAAAATCCGTCAGCCTATGTTTATTCGGGCGGTCTTGCCGTTGCCGAAAGAGAAAGCAACCGCGCTTTCTACAAAAAGAGCGCTGAGCTTATAAATAAGAATCTGCTTGACAATTTCGGATATCACAACCACGACGGTCTTAACAAATACTTTGATA
>JAZSPR010000151.1:0-8188 GCA_045537555.1 Acutalibacteraceae bacterium
GAACACCGTTCAATTGAGTTTCTTATTGTAATCAATTTGTTCAACATGTGGAAATCTAACGATTTCCAATTTGTCTTCGACAAATCGGCGGCTTGAGGGCAAGCCGCCCTACGTTATTGAACCCGACAAATTCTGATTTAATTATTTTCGTACTACTTCAACTACTGTCAATGTATTATTATTTACTCTGAATCTTATATCAAATCCTGCAAATTCGACGCCGAAGATTCTGTTTTCGTCGTTTATATAAGACGGTCTCGGGTCGAGTGATAGCATCGCAACGGCTCCTTGTTGTTTTTCTTCGGGGAGACGGGAGAGGAACTCTTCATTGAAAACAACATCGAGTGTGTAGTTTTTCGTTCCTGCCGTAAAGCCGTCTGTAGCATCCGTTCTGCAGTCGGCAACGGGAATGTACGGTTTTATATCGAGTACGGGAGTGCCGTTCATCATATCAATTCCCGAAATGTGAAGGACAGGGGCTTCAGGCGAAGTGTAATCAATCGTATCAAGTTTTACGCATGACAGACCGATATTGTTCGGTCTGAAAGGCGAGCGTGTTGCAAAAACACCGACTCGTTTGTTTCCGCCGAGTCTCGGAGGTCTTACCGTTGGTGACCATTCATCCCTTTGTGCTTCGGAAAACTGCCACAGCACCCATATGTGAGAAAACTCTTCAAGCCCTCTGAATGCTTCTTCACGTCTGAAATCCGGGGTGAGAATTATTCTGCCTTTGAGCTCTTCACACAGTCCGCTCTGTCTCGGTATGCCGAATTTTGTGTCGAAATCAGTTTCTATGTGTCCTATAACTGTCATTATACACCGTAAATTCTTGCAACTTTAAGGATAGCTGCCATTGTTTTTGAATCCTGAATTTTGCCGTCCATAACCATCTGGACAAATTCTTTGAGCGGGATTTTTACAACATTGAGGAATTCGTCGTCATCGGTGTGAGCTTCGCCGTATTTGAGATTTTTTGCGAGATACATATGAATTATTTCATCAGTATATGCAACTGACGGATAAAGTCCGCCCATATATTCAATATCGGCACTTTCGACGCCCGTTTCTTCGCTGAGTTCTCTCTTTGCGGCATTGAGAATATCTTCACCTTTGTCGAGCTTGCCTGCGGGGATTTCAATTGTTACTCTGCCTATGGGGTAACGGTACTGACAGACTGCAATAACCTCCATTTTGTCGGTAACGGGCACAACACATACAGCTCCCTGATGCTTTATGTATTCTCTTGTTGATGTATTTCCGTTGGGAAGCTCAATCTTATCTTTATAAACATGAAGAAGTACGCCGTCGAACACATTTTCTGATGAAAGCTGTTTTTCAAAAAGATTTTCGTTTGTCATTTTTATTGCTCCTTTATATGAGTGTGAATCTGATGTCTTCGTCAGGTTTCTGCCTGAAAACAAACTGCCATGTGATATTTTCTTTATGCTCTCTCTTAAGGGCAGAGGATGCGGTATGAAGTTCTGATTCTGCAGTATGTTTTTCAGCCACAAAAAATGCCGTGGGACCGTCAGCACCGCCGATTATTGCAATTGATGACGCTTCGTTGTCTGTCAGTTTTTCACCGGTTTTTACGGGTGCATCATTCGGCTCGGTATCTCTTACCGAAAAATACTTTTTATCAATATCGGGAATGATTGTAAAACTCATAACTGTGTTTTTATCGGGGAAATCATATCCTTCAACCGAAAGAGTGAGTTCGTTTTTTCTTATATCTTTTATTTCCAGAGTATGTCTGTTTCCGTTCAACGGATTGATGAATTCAATTTTTTCTCCTGCTTCGGGAGTTGTGAATTTCTCACCGCTGACAGATTTCATATCTGCAATAAGTTCAAGCTCAGCCGATTTTATCACGGGCCTTTTTGCTGTTGCCCACGAAATGCTGATGCGGTGAATTGTCCGGCCGTCATTCTTATCGAGATTGTAATAATTCATTGCTTTTATTGAATCTCTGTTTGATTCGTCACCGTCGGGAAGATATTCCTGAGGAATATATGTGACTGACGAGCCGAATGAATTCATACTCACATTTCCGTTTACGGTAAGCTTTGTACGGAAGTCTGTCGGGGTCGGAATGTCATTCATAAAAGCAGTTTTCTGCTCGTCTGAAAGCAGAGCTTCATTGTAGCCGCAGAAAGACCATTTTTCTTTGAACCGTCTTAATACTTCACGGTCTGTCTTTTCGCAGATGTCAATAACAAGTCCTTTCGGGCAGATATATACGGCAGGTATGAGCCACTCTTTTCCTGCCCAGTTGAATGATTTGTTTATTTCAACTTTTTCACCTTTTTTACCCTTTTTTGTTCCGTAAAATCCCGATGAAAAGTACACATCCCAGTCTTCGAGTTCATCGTAAGTTATCTTTATGATTTTTGTGGCAGTAAGGGGAGTGCCCGAATTATCGGAATGATAATATGAAATGAGAACATAGTTTCCACCGTCAAAAATTGCAGGGTAACAGTAACCGTTACGAGGGTCTGTTTCAAGAAAATGAATAAGCGGAAATGTTTTTCCGTCATCTTTGCTGACGGCACAGATGAGGGGAGTTCTGCCCCACGAATTTTCGCAGTCACGTGTTGTGTAATTCGGAACGGGATTGAAAACCGCAAGGGTGTAATTTCCGGCACGTTTCATAAGAAGAGGGGAGTCGGGGGATGAAAAGAATCGGTTCGGCTCGGGAACAGTCCATGTTTTTCCGTTATCCTTTGAAATGCATTCATACTGAAAAGCCATATCCGTTCTTGAAAATGCTCTTAAAGTGCCGTCATTCTGCTCATAAACACACGTTTCCTGAAGTCCCGTTTCACTTCTGTGGGGGAAAGGAATATCCTGTCTCTCGGCAATTTCAGACCACGTTTTTCCGTTATCGTCAGATGCAAAAATGCACTTTTTCCCGTGTTCGATAATTTCATAAGTACCGTTTATTTTTTCGGAATGCAGATTGACGGGCAGAATGATTCTGCCGTTTCTGAGCACAACCGCGTGGTCGTTTTCAACAACAAAATAGTTGTTGTCATCGTCAATGATTTTAACGGGTGCAGAAAAAGTTTCTCCCTCATCATCCGAAAAAGCAATATAAGGCACGGCATTTACGCCATGCTTTGATTTTCTCAGATAAATAAGACCTATTCTGCCGTCGGGAAGACGCAGTAATGACGGGCACATAAGATTTCTTGAATTTTCATCGTGCTTTAAAAGAATCCTTTTTTGAGACCACGTTTCGCCTTCGTCTGCGGAGATAATTCCCGCAATGTCTGCCGTGCAGTCATCATACCACGTTTCACCCGAAAAACAGGTGTATGTAAAAAGAATATTTCCGTTTTTAAGCCTTAAAAATGTTCCTTCGCCGTTTCTCGGTGTTTCATTGTCCGTATGCATAAAAAGAACACACCGACCGATTGTTTTCTGCATAAAAAATCCGCCTTCTTTAAAGAAAACTATCGCCTGATGTCCAGACGATAGCGTAATTGTTTTTTAATCTTCTGCCCAAGCCATTGAGCGTTTTACAGCTTTTTTCCAGCCTGCATAGATTGCATCTCTTTCTTCTTTGGGAAGCTGAGGAACAAATTCACGGGAAACTTCCCTGATTTTTTCAATTTCGGCTCTGCTTGACCAGAATCCGACTGCAAGACCTGCACAGTATGCCGCACCCAGAGCAGTTGTTTCAACAACCTTGGGACGGTTAACCGTTGTTTCAATCATATTTGCCTGAATCTGCATCATAATATTGCTGACTGATGCACCGCCGTCAACACGAAGCTCTGTAAGTTCAATATCCGAATCAGCTTTCATAGCTTCAAGAAGGTCTGTCATCTGGAAAGCAATGCTTTCAAGAACTGCTCTTGCAAAATGCTGCTGATTTACGCCTCTTGTGATGCCCACAATGGTGCCTCTTGCATAAGCATCCCAGTAGGGAGCGCCGAGACCCGTGAATGCGGGAACAAAATATAATCCGTTTGCATCGGGTACACTTTCTGCAAGTCTGTCACACTCGGGAGCTGATTTTATCATCTTTATTTCATCACGAAGCCACTGGATAACAGAGCCTGCATTGAATGCTGAACCTTCAATACAGTATTCAACTCTGCCGTCAATACCCCATGCAATACCCGTGAGAAGATTATTTTCTGATTTTACACGTTTTCCGCCCGTATTCATAAGAAGGAAACAGCCTGTGCCGTATGTGTTCTTTGCCTGACCGGGGCGGAAGCATGCCTGACCGAAAAGAGCCGCCTGCTGGTCACCTATAGCACCCGCAATGGGAATACCTGCAAGTGATTCAAGACCGGGAATACCTGCGGCAACTTCGCCGTAAACCTGACTTGAGGGAACAACTTCGGGGAGAATTTCAACGGGGATTCCGAGACTTTCACATAAGTATTCATCCCAGCAGAGTTTATCAACGTCAAAAAGCATTGTTCTCCATGCGTTTGAGTAGTCTGTAACGTGAACTTTGCCGCCTGTGAGTTTCCATATGAGCCATGTTTCGATTGTGCCGAAACGCAAGTTTCCTTTTGAAGCAACTTCTCTTGCCTTTTCGCAGTTTTCGAGAATCCATTTGATTTTTGTAGCAGAGAAATAAGCATCAACAACAAGACCTGTGTGCTCTTTTATGTATTCACGCATTTCGTCGTCTTCATTGATACGTTTTGCCATATCTGCAGTTCTTCTGCACTGCCATACAACGGCATTGTAAACGGGTTCGCCCGTTGTCTTATCCCACAGAACGGTTGTTTCACGCTGATTTGTTATGCCGATTGCTGCAATTTCCTTGGCTTCAACACCGCCTTCAATAAGTGCATCTGCAATTGCTCTGTATTCTGTTCTGAGAATTTCCATGGGGTCATGCTCAACCCAACCGGCTTTGGGATAAATCTGAGTAAACTCAAACTGAGCCTTTGATTTTATCTGTCCTTCTTTATCAAAAAGAATAGCTCTTGAACTTGTGGTACCCTGATCAAGGGAAAGTATGTACTTCTTATCGGAATTCATAAAATTTCACTCCTGAATATTAATTCTTTATCTATTTTACACTAATTATAATATAAAGTCAACTGTACAGAAAATACTTTTTGTTTATTTTCTTGACAATCTGTTCACGATTTGTTAAAATTAAATCAGTCAGTTCGGAACCATCCTGACTTAAAACAAAACTACGGAAAGAAGAATGAAAATTGAAGAAGAAAACAACCCTGTACATCACACAGGCTGCAGTTATTGCGGCACTTTACGTGGCTCTGACTTATGTGTCAAACGCTCTGGGACTTGCTTATAATGCGGTTCAGTTCCGTTTGTCCGAAGTTCTCACCGTCCTTCCCGTATTCACACCGGCGGCAATTCCCGGTCTTGCAATCGGATGCATTATTGCAAACATTTCAAGTCCTTTCGGGGTTGCGGATATCATCTGCGGTTCGGTTGCCACACTTTCTGCCGCATTTGTTACAAGAATGTGCAGAAACATTACTTTTAAGGGTGTACCGTTGTTGTCGCTGATTCCTCCCGTTCTTTTCAATGCAGTTATAATCGGTCTTGAAATATGGTACTTCTCAGGCAGAACGGCTGAAATCTATTTTATTTCTGCACTTGAGATTGCCGCAGGGCAGGCTGTAATGTGTATTGCGGCAGGTGTTCCTTTTATGCAGGCTGTGAAAAAGACAAGGGTGTTTGACCGTATAAACTCATATACCACATAATATCACAAAGGAGTTTTTACCATGAAGAAGATTCTCGTAGCAGACGATGAAGAACTTATTATGAATCTTGTGTGCGATTTTCTTCGCCGTGAAGGTTATGAACCTCTTTCTGCAAGAGACGGCGAAGAAGCACTTGAAGTGTTCAGGGCAAATCCCGATATTGCACTCGTTATTCTTGATATAATGATGCCGAATATTGACGGTTGGGAAGTATGCAGAACAATCAGACAGACTTCAAATGTGCCCGTTATTATGCTTACTGCAAGAAGTCAGGAATTTGATGAGCTCACGGGATTTGAAGCAGGTGCGGACGACTATGTCACAAAACCCTGCAGTCCGTCTGTTCTTATGAAAAGAGTTGCGGCTCTTCTCAAACGTAATGCTGTCAAGATTGAATCAACCGTATTCCGTATTGAGGAACTAAAACTCGATTCCGAAGCACATGAAGTATGGCTTTCGGGCAGTTCTGTCATGCTCACACTCAAGGAATACAGCATTCTCTATAAACTTATTTCTGCTCCCGGCAGAGTCTTCTCACGTGAACAGCTCCTTGATGATATCTGGGGCTTTGATTTTGACGGCGATATGCGTACCGTAGACTCTCACGTTGCAAGACTTCGTACAAAACTCGGTGACTGGGGTTCAAAGCATATCAAAACAATTTACGGCACAGGCTATAAAATAGAGGCTGAGTAATATGTCCCGTTTTTTTAACAGGAAAGAAAAAAAGAACGAATACAAAAAAACACTGAACCAGAAACTGTCGGGAATTATCTCAACGGTTCTGGTTCTTATCATTGCCGCCATAGTAATCGCGACTTATCAGGGGCTTGACTTTGTTTATCTTGCCTATGCGGCGATTGACTGTTTCTTTGCATCTTATGAAGTTGAAGATGCATACAATGATTCTGAAAATGATTTCTTTACGGCTCTTGACGTGATTGAAAGAGAACATGCAATTACAATTGAGATTTATTCTGCCGCAGGTGAATTTGTTTATGTTTCGTCTTTCAAAGGCGAAATGTCTTATCCGCCTTACGGCAAGCATCCCCTTGTTGTTCCGTCTGTTGAAAAGAGGGATTTTGAGGTTATTGAAGACCTCGGTTCATTTGAAAATAACTCATTTAACTTAAGCCGTGATACAAACGGTGCAAAAAACACCGTTTATCTTGTAGGTTCGTGGGTTATGGATAACGGCTGTACGGTTAAAATCTATAAAGTCAAGTCAAGCGTTGATACAAACGCAAAAATTGCCGTTACATTCATATCTTTTGTTACGTTTGCAATTGTTTTTGTTGCCATTTTTGTGCTGTCATTCTTTATAAAAAGAATCACAACACCGCTTACGGAAATGAGCCATATCACAAAGAATATGTCGTCGCTCGATTTTTCAAAAAAATGCAGACCAAATGATGTTGCCGAAATTGCATTGCTTGCAGACAGTATCAATGAAATGTCAGATTCACTTGAGACCGCACTTATCGATCTGCAGCAGAAGAATCAGAAGCTTCAGGATGATATTGAACAGGAAAAAACAATTGATCAGTTAAGACAGGTCTTTATTTCGGGCGTATCACACGAGCTGAAAACACCTATAGCCATAATTCAGGGATATTCGGAAGGAATGAAGATGTTCCTTGAATCAGATGAACCTGAGATGGCAATGAAATACTGCGATACGATTATCAGTGAAACTGAAAGAATGAATAACCTCGTTATGAAACTTCTTGATATTATTAAATATCAGTCAGGTGAATATAAATTGTTCTATGAACAGTTCAATATCCGTGAGGTTATTGAAAGCTGGTTTGAACGAGGCACGGAACTTCTCAAAGAAAAGGGAATAAGACCAATTAATGATATTCCTGATGATATGCTTTGCTTCGGTGACAGATTCATTCTTTCAACCGTTGTTAATAATTATATGTCAAATGCTGTATCCCACGTTTCGGGAGATATGATTATACAGGCTTCTGCAAAAGAAATTTCTGACGACAGATACAGAATAAGTATTTTTAATACAGGTACTCCTATTGCCGAAAAAGATATAGATCAGATATGGAACAGTTTTTACCGTGCAGATAAGGCTATGTCAAGAGCACAGGGACGTTTCGGGCTCGGTCTTGCAATTGTTGCCGCAATTCAGGACCTTCACGAACAGGACTACGGTGTAATCAACCACGAAAACGGCGTTGAGTTCTGGTTTGATGTTAAAAAATACGACAAACAATAATTTGTCGGGGTCTTTTATTGAAGGAAAAGTATTTTTTGTAGGGACCGATGCCCACATCGGTCCGATTGCGTAATGTAATGGAGCAATAACGATTGCAAATCGTTCATTTACAACAATCTTATTGAATCAAATTTTTCAATTTGCGGAAATCTGAGATTTCCGATTTGTCTTCGACAAATGCGGACCGATGTGGGCATCGGTCCCTACGATTGGTTTATTCAAACAATTCGACAAATTCTGATTT
>JAZSPR010000034.1:0-5616 GCA_045537555.1 Acutalibacteraceae bacterium
CTTTTAAATTCGCAATTCGCAATGCTCAATTCGCAATTTCGGAACACCTTACGGTGTTGATTTTATTAAAATTGTGCGATAAACCCAGTAGGGTCGCCCATCGGGCGTCCGTCATAGGAAAAACAATTTATGTAGGGACCGGTGCCCACATCGGTCCGATTGCGGAGCGTAGCGGCCCAATAACGATTGCAAATCGTTCAATATCAATAAGCTGAATGAAATAATTTGTTCGCTTTGCGGAAATCAGAGATTTCCGATTTGTCTTCGACAAATGCGGACCGATGTGGGCATCGGTCCCTACAATTGGTTTATTTAAACTACTCGACAAATTCTGATTTGCAGGAGGTTTTTTATGTCACAGTCAGATACAAATATGCCTTCGGGTAAGTTTTCTGTTTTCAGGGAGCTTCCGGGAAAAGACAAAAGGCGTATCATAACCGATATGTTTTTTAATAATGCAATGTATATAATAATTGCTGTTGCAATTGTTTTCATAGCAATAAAAGTGCCGTCATTTTTATCATTATCATCTGTTGTGAATATCATTTCACTTACGGCATCAAAACTGCCCATAGCTCTCGGTATTGCCGGATGCATCGTGCTGACGGGTACGGATATTTCAGCCGGCAGAACTGTGGGTCTTACAGCCTGCGTTGCGGCATCACTTCTGCAGATTGCAGATTATCCCAATAAGATGTTCCCCGAGCTTGGGGTAATGCCGTTATGGGCTGTTTTTCTTATTGTTATTGCAATCGGTGCTGTTATCGGTTTTGTAAACGGATTTTTTGTAGCAAAATTTAAGCTTCATCCGTTTATTGTAACACTTTCAACACAGCTTATAATTTTTGGCAGCATACTGATGTATCTTATGATCGGCACCAATAACGGTCAGACTCTGTCAGGTCTTGATTCGTCATATACAGATTTTATAAGAGGTACGCTTTTCTCGGTTGAGGGAGTTGCCGTACCGAAATATGTGCTTTATTCACTCATTATAACAATTCTTATCTGGGTTATCTGGAATAAAACAAAGTTCGGAAAGAACATGTTTGCAGTCGGTTCTAATGAAGAGGCGGCAAATGTTTCGGGTGTAAATGTTTTTCTTACAATTGTCGGTGTTTTTATTCTCGCAGGCATGATGTACGGTGTTACGGGCTTTATTGAAGGTGCACGAATTGCTTCAAGCTCAGCAAATACAGGTCTTAATTATGAAAGTGATGCTATTGCGGCTTGTGTTATCGGCGGCGTTTCATTTGTAGGCGGTACGGGTAAAATAAGCGGTGTTATAATCGGCGTTCTTCTGCTTCAGATTATTTTTGTAGGTCTTAATTTCCTTTCCGTTTCAGCCAATATGCTCTATATTATCAAAGGTGCAATCATTCTTGCCGCTTGTGCTGTTGATATGAGAAAATATCTTGCGAGGAAATAAGATGAAGAATGCAGGACTTTACGGAAATATAAAAATGTCGCTGAGAACTGCAGATATGCTTGTTCTCGCGACAATTACCCTTCTTATATTTACTTTTGTTTTTGCAGTTGCAACTGCAGAAAAATCACAAAATGTTTCAGGAGAGGTAACAACTGCGGACTGTTTTATCAGTCCAATACATATTCCATATACATTCTCTGAACAGTCATGCCGCAGCTTTTATAAAATTCAACGGCTGACTCATTGAATGCCCACACATTGAGTTCAACAATATGGCATCCGCAGTTTTTTGCTTCTTTTTTTGTGGCTTCCATAAGTTTTTTGCCGATTCCGAGCTTTCTTGCCGAAGAATCAACGCACACATCATCGATATACATTTTTCTGTAGCCGAGAAGAATTCCGTTTTCTTCAACATCTATGATCTTTGACATTGTGTAACCCATAACAACGTCATCTTCATTCACGGCAACGAGAATAAGCTCATCGGTATTTTCAACTTTCTTTTCAACATCAGCTATATTGTATTTTGCACCGCCCGCACCGTATATATCAGGTCTGCCTTCGTGATGAAGCTGTGCGATTGTCTTGAGTAATTCGCTGAGTTTCTCTGCATCTTTCTTTTCAGCTTTTCTGATTCTGATTATCAAAATAAATCACCGTCCGTGTCTATTATATCATTCCTGATAAAAAAGTCAAATGAATTTGTGTGATTTATTCCGCATTATGTTGACTATTTGTTGTTTTTGTGATAAAATCATTTAAAAGAAATTTTATGGTGATTTTAATGAATAAAATTGATAACGCTTTGTATTTCAGCAGTAATTATGACAGAAGACAGATTAAAACCAAAAAGTCCATAATTGCCGCTTTTATAACTTTGTTACAGCAGAAGAATATTTCAAAAATAACAATTACCGAGCTTTCAAAACTTGCTGATATTGACAGAAAAACGTTTTATCTTCATTATAACAGTATTGAGGACCTTTATAATGATCTGGGTACGATGCTCGTTTCTCTTATCAAAGAGATTATAATTGAATATTCAAACGAGCAGAAAACACCTTATCAGCTTTTTGTCAGCATCAATGATATTATAAGTGAAAAGATTGACCTTTTCAAAAGCATTGCAAAGAATAATGATTTCTCTGATTTCATGATGAATATAAAAGATATTCTCAGCAATGAGCTTATAAGACTTTACGGAAAAGAGAACACGGCAGCGAGTGAGAGATTCAAGCTTACTGCAGAGTTTGTTGCATCAGGTACGGTTGCCATGTATCTCAGATGGCTCAGGGGTGATGCCGAAATTTCAATGGATGAACTGGCTCTTCTTGCCGCTGAAATGATAACAAACGGTGCTTCGGGACTCGTTGATATGATATAAAAAATAAAAGTATCAGTTTTCGCCGAGTTCCCATAAGGAAGTTTTTGTTTCTCGAACAAAATTCCTTGTATTATTGCCAAAAGCCTCGCAAGGCGTCAGCCTTGCTGCATTTTTGGCTTCAATTCAAGCAATTTTGCCTTTCTACGAAACTGCGAAGCACTTTAAAATGCGAAATTACGTGTACAAGAAAAGGCGAAAAACACCGATAACGCTGTCGCGTATCGGTGTTTTTTAACGCATTATTGTGCCGTAAGTTCACATTTTAAAGAAAAACAGCCTTACGGGAGCTCGGCGTTCGGACTGATACTTTTTTTGATTAATTTAATTGTTCAATTAATTAGAAACCAAAGTTGAAATTTGATAGTATTTCAGCAAGACCAAGCTTGGCAAGGAGAGCCTTGATAGCGTCAATGAATTGTTGATGATTTCCAGGATCTTTTTCATGAATGTATCTGTCTTTTTTTAGTATATTTTTACAAACAAATTTGCATATGTAATTTATACCATATGATTGGTGTATATATTGGCTTGAAATGTGAATTAATAATAAATAATATAAAAAAACATTAATTCTGAAATGAAAACAACAGAGTCGGATAAAATGAATATTAAATCTGCCTGTTTCCTGTTCTTTGGATATGGAACATATACTGCTGTGCAATTCCTCCGTATCCGTTTATGCAATCGGGGAGGTCGTCGGGATATAGTTCGTCGCAGATTCTCTTTATGTGTCTGTCAACGGGAAAAGCATCAATATGTCCGAGACCAAAGAGGATTGTGCAGTCTGCGACTTTTTTGCCTACTCCCGTGATTTTCATAAGTTCCTTTTCGCAAATTTCAATTGACTGTGTTTTCAGGTTTTCAAGATCAATTTCATTGTTGCATATCATCTTTGCCGCCGAAATCAGATAGGGTGAACGGTAACCTGCCCTTATAATATCAAGGTCGCTGATTTCAAGTGATGCGATTTTTTCGGGGGAGGGAAACGAAAAAGAATTCCCCGTTTTTTCGCCGAAGTTTTCGCAGAGACGCTCAATAATACCTTTTATCCGAGGTATGTTATTGCATGCAGAAATGATGAATGAGCAGAGTGCTTCCCACGGTTCCTGATTAAGAATTCGGATTGTGCCGTAATCGTCAATTGCTTTTTTCAGCACTTTGTCGTGTGATAACTGAGCAAGGATTTTATTGTAATCTTTTCCAAAATCAAAGTAATCATAAAAAACATCAGTAAACTGCTGAGCTGTTATGTCGTAAAAGCGTAATCCGTTTTCTGTTTTTCTGACGGTTGTTTCAATTCCTCTTACAACACCTGTCCATGATTTATCCGGATTCTGCTTCCATCTGAAAGCCTGTCCGCAGTCAAGAGTGATATCGAGATTGATTTCACCGATATCTGATACATCAATCCGGTTTTCGGCAATTTCAACAAACATTTTTGCACCTCCGTAAAGTAAAAATTATTATTCTTTTTCAGAAAAATAGCAAACTGTGAAAAAGTAACAAAATATATGTGAAAATTTTGTATTGATTTTACTCCAAAAAGTATAATCTGTAAAATCAGTACAACTTTATGTATATAAAAAAAGTTGTCGAAAAAAGTTTTGAACATATAAAATTGGAAAAAATAAGGTGTAAAAGCCCTTAAATGCATTAAGTTATCAACATTTTGAACAGAGTTTTGAACAGTTTTGAACATTTTGCGCGTTATACAAAAAGTATAATAAACTTGCTTATAATTTGACAAAAAAGCCCTTTATAAAGTTTGTAACAATTCACAATTGACAAAAATCACGGTTGTACGGCTTAATTTTAACTTGTCTGCATAATCGTTCATTAAGGTGAAAAAATAGAAAATATAATAGGAAAAGGATGTGCTTGCATAAATGATAAAAGGTGTGAACAGACAGGTTGTTGAAGTTGCTGAAACGGGCAGTGATTACTTTGAAAAAGCGCTATTTTTTGTAAATCCGAGATATTACGGCATGACAGACGGTAAACTGCGTGAGAGAGCACAGACGCTTATGAATGCGGCAGGCTCTCCGCCGAAAACAAAAAGCGGAAGTAAACGGAGCAAAATAGGTTTAATTATAGAAATAGCCGCTTCGGCAGCGGCAGGTGCAATAATCACATTGCTTACATCAGTAATGTTTATGAGTTAGTTCTTATATTTTCAAAAAAGTCTGTGAGAATCTGTCGGCATTCATTCTCCATAAAACCCTCCTGAAGCTCGGGACGGTGGTTATATGGGAGATTGAACAGATTTATGACGGAATCAACAGACCCTGCTTTCAGGTCGTATGCACCGTAAACGACTTTGCCGATTCTTGAGTTTATGATTGCACCCGTGCACATCGGGCAGGGCTCAAGAGTTACATACAGAACACAATCTTCAAGTCTCCAGCTGTCAAGAGCTTTGCAGGCATTGTCGATTGCAATAATTTCGGCATGGTAAAGAGCATTTCTGCCGTTTTCACGCATATTCCTGCCCTCTGCAATGATTTCACCGTCACGGGAAATGACCGCCCCTACGGGTACTTCACCCTCAGCGGCAGCCTCTTTTGCAAGTTCTATTGCTCTTGTCATAAGTTCACGGTTTGTCATAATTCCTCGTTAAATTAGAATTTGTCGAACTGAAGTTCGACAAAAATTCTCAATTCTCAATGCGCAATGCTCAATTGTGGAAAGGGCTTCGCCCTTTGACCCATTTATATAATTCAAGCCCGAAGGGCTTCCGAAATTGCGCATTGCAAATTGCAAATTGCAAATTTGAAAGACCTCGACAAATTATTGTTTACTTTCC
>JAZSPR010000160.1:0-39147 GCA_045537555.1 Acutalibacteraceae bacterium
TCACCCGTTATGAAAAAAGGGTCGGTAGTTATCCGACCCTTTAAAAATCACGTTAGCTTAAATTATGCAAGCTCTGCGAAGTACTTGATTGTACGAACCATCTGGCTTGTGTAGCTGTTTTCGTTGTCATACCATGAAACAACCTGAACCTGATAGAGGCCGTCTTCAATCTTTGTAACCATTGTCTGAGTTGCATCGAAGAGTGAACCGTAAGTGATACCGATGATATCGCTTGAAACGAGCTCTTCTTCTGTGTAACCGAAGGAAGCTGATGATGCAGCCTTCATAGCAGCATTGATGCCTTCCTTGGTGATGTCGTTGCCCTTAACAACTGCAACAAGGATAGTTGTTGAGCCTGTGGGAACGGGAACTCTCTGTGCTGAGCCGATGAGCTTGCCGTTGAGTTCGGGAATAACAAGGCCGATAGCCTTAGCAGCACCTGTTGAGTTGGGAACGATGTTAGCAGTACCAGCTTTTGCTCTTCTGTAGTCACCCTTTCTGTGAGGACCGTCGAGGATCATCTGGTCGCCTGTGTATGCATGGATTGTTGCCATGATACCGCTCTGGATGGGAGCAAAATCGTTAAGAGCCTTTGCCATGGGAGCAAGGCAGTTTGTTGTACAAGAAGCAGCAGAAATGATTGTATCATCAGCTGTAAGAGTATTTTCGTTAACACTGAAAACGATTGTCTTGAGGTCTTTACCTGCGGGAGCAGAAATAACAACTTTCTTAGCACCTGCATCGATGTGAGCCTGTGACTTATCCTTTGAGCAGTAGAAACCTGTACATTCAAGAACTACGTCAACACCGATTTCACCCCAGGGGAGTTCAGCAGCGTTAGCTTTTGCATAGATTTTGAGAGTCTTGCCGTCAACTGTGATTGTACCTGCTTCGTCGTCAGCTTCAACTGTGTGAAGACCTTCGCCGATTCTGCCGCAGTAACCGCCCTGAGCTGTATCATACTTGAGAAGCTGAGCAAGCATTGAGGGCTTTGTAAGATCGTTGATAGCAACAACATCGTAACCTTCTGCACCGAACATCTGACGGAATGCAAGACGGCCGATTCTGCCGAAACCGTTAATAGCAACTTTAACTGACATTTAATTTTCCTCCAATTTATAATGGCTTAAGCCATTTCTTTTTTTTGCTTTATTATTTTAACTTAAAATACATAAATATTCAAGTCTTTTGTTAAAAATTTAACTTAATTTTATAAGATTTGTTTAACTCACACAAAAACACAATGTTTACATTTGCTTGTTTATAACATTTTGCGGTTTACCGTTAATAAATGCATTTATATTATCATAAAGAATTGCTACAAGGCGTTTTCTTGTTTCAAAAGATGCCCATGCAATGTGCGGAGTTATAAAACAATTCTTTGCAGAAAGCAGGGGATTATTTTTCTTCGGAGGCTCTGTTGAAAGCACGTCAAGACCTGCACCGCCGAGTTTCCCCGTGTTAAGTGCATCTGCGAGTGCATCTTCATTTACAACTGTACCTCTTGAAGTGTTGATGAAATAAGCGCCGTCTTTCATTTTTGCAATAAATTCTTCATTTACAACGCCTTCTGTTTCGGGAGTAAGTGGACAATGCATTGAAACAACATCCGAAACACTCAGCATTTCATCAAGAGAAAGAAGTTTTATATAATCAGGCTCGTCACCGTGAATTCTCGGTACAAATGCAACTACATTCATCCCGAATGCTTTTGCTCTTTCTGCAACAGCTCTGCCTATTTTACCGAGACCGAATATGCCGAGGGTTTTTCCCGTAAGTTCTGTCAGGGGAGATTTCCAGTAACAGAAATCGTTACAATCAGCCCAATCGCCGCTTCTTACCGATTCTGAATGTAGACCGACATTCATCGCAAGCTCAAGAATGAATGACATAACAAGCTGAGCAACTGCATCAGTCGAATATGACGGTATGTTTGAAACGGGAATACCTTTTTCTTTAAGATATACATAATCAACTATATTATATCCCGTTGACATAAGGGCTATGAATTTAAGATTCGGAAGACAGTCAATGATTTCCTTTGTAATCGGAGTTTTGTTTGTTATAAGAATATCCGTATCTTTTGCTCTTTCAATAATTTTGTTTGAAGGTGTTCTGTCATAAACGGTAAGGTCACCGAGTAAACTGAAATTATCCCATGAAAGGTCTCCGGGGTTGGTGGTGTATGCATCAAGCATTACTATTTTCATAATAAAAATCACCTTTATTTATATTTTTAAAATATTATAGCACAAACTCTTGAAGTTTTCCATTTTTTTTGGTAAAATATTTTAGAATGATTAATACACTTTATCGGTGATATATTTGAGTAAGAAAAAACTTATACGGAAATTACTTCTTAATGCTTCAATGCTGTGTTTTATGCTCTGTATTGTCCTTGTGGTGTGGTTTTTTGTTTCCGAAATAAATTATCTTGAAGATAAGTACTGGCAGTATATTGACTGGCTTGAAAATATAGAAAATCAGGTTGCATCAATTGAAAATAAATGGCTTATTGTTCTTGTTGTTGAATTGTTGTATTTTATTCTTACGGCATTTCCCGTTTTCCCCATTTCAATCCTTTGTGTTGCATCTGCAATGGTTTTCGGCTTCACACAGTCACTCATTATCAATATCTGCGGTCTTGCAATTCTTTTTTCCGTCAGATATTCAACGGGAATGAGTGCCGGCGGAGGAAGTGCACAATGGCTTGTTCATAAAAGTCGGAAACTGAGTAAACTTATCGAAGATGAAGGTACGGGCAATCCGTGGGTGCTTGCAGTCATCAGACTTCTTCCGTTTATGCCTATAAACCCCGTCAGTCATCTGTATGGTGCTATGGATTTTCCGTTTCTTAAATTTTTGCTGATATCAGTCGCGGGGTTTACTCCAAAACTTATATCATATATAATAATAGGTGATAACTTCGCTAATATCTTTTCCCCGTCGTTTACATTACCTCTTATTATATTAACTCTTTTATCCGGAATTTTCTTCCTGCTTCTTCGTGGAGTATGGGATGTCATAAATAAAGTCAAGGAGAGATAACCTATGTCAAAAACAAATGCTTACAGCAAAATTGAATCAAATCAGTATGATGAACTGATGAAAAAAATCTACTTTACTGATGATGCAGTAGCTTCTCAGAAAGAAAGATATAAGAAAATAGTTGACCTTTTCTGTGAATATTATAATGAAGACAGAGAGATAAGATTTTTCTCAGCTCCCGGCAGAACAGAAGTCTGCGGTAACCATACAGACCACAACAGAGGTAAGGTTATGGCTGCTGCTATCAATCTTGATGCTGTTGCCGCTGCTGCAAAGAACGACGAAATGATTGTCCGTATCAAGTCGGCAGAATATTCAAAGATTGATGTTATTGATATCACAGACCTTACACCCCATGAGGAAGAATACGGTCATTCTGCAGGACTTATCAGAGGCGTGTGTGCAGGTTTTAAGAACAGAGGTTACGAAATAGGCGGTTTTGATGCCGCAACAATGACTCAGGTTCTTTCAGGCTCAGGTCTTTCATCATCAGCCGCATTTGAAGTTCTTGTCGGTACAATTATCAATTATATGTATAACGACGGTAAAGTTTCAGCTGTTGAAGTGGCTCAGATTGCTCAGTACGCAGAAAATGTATTCTTTGACAAGCCCTGCGGTCTTATGGACCAGATGGCTTGCTCAGTCGGTTCATTTGTTAAAATTGACTTCAAGGATAACGCAAACCCTGTAATTGAACCCGTTGCATTTGATTTTGCTTCATGCGGTCATTCTCTTGTTATTACAGATACAAGAGCAAACCATGCTGACCTTACAGATGAATACGGCTTTATCAGAACTGAAATGGAAAAGGGTGCTTCCGTTTTCGGCGGAAAAGCTCTCAGAGATGTTGAAGAAGACGAATTCTGCAAAAATCTTGCTCTTGTAAGAGAAAAAGCAGGGGACAGAAGTGTTCTCAGAGGTCTTCATTTCTACGGTGAAAACAACAGAGTTGAAAAGGCTGTTTCTGCACTTGAAAAGGGTGATTTTGAAGAATTTAAGTCAATCATTACAGAAAGCGGTTTCTCATCATATATGTATAATCAGAATGTTTTCTCAGCAAAACAGCCTCTTTCACAGCCCGTATCTGTTGCTCTCGCTGCAAGTGACTATATTCTCAGAGGCAAAGGCGCATGGAGAGTTCACGGCGGCGGATTCGCAGGTACAATTCAGGCATTTGTTCCCAATGACCTCCTTGATACATACAAGTCAACTCTCGAAAGCATTTTCGGTGAAGGAGCTTGCTATGTTCTTAATATCAGACCTATAGGCGGTACTGAAATAAAATAATTCTCAATTCTCAATGCGAAATGTGCAATTACGGAAGGGGCTATGCCCCTTACCCCGTATATATAATTTCAATCCCGTAAGGGCTTCCGATAATTGCGAATTGCGAATTACAAATTGCGAATTATCAGAGTGTATCTTCCGATACACTCTTCTCTATCGGTGATATTTATGAAAAACAGACATCACAGGGCTCTCGAACTTGATAAAGTCCTCTCAATGCTGTCAACATATGCCTCTGCGGCAGACAGCAAGGAAATGGCTCTCAATTTAAAGCCCGAAACAAACATTACAATAGCAAAAGGTGAACTGAAAAAGACGGAAGATGCATATATTCTTCTGGCTAAGTTCGGCGGACCTTCTTTCGGCTCAATAAAGAATGTCAATAATTCCGTCGCAAGGTCAAATGCGGGCGGTGTTCTTTCAATGCGTGAACTTCTTGACATTGCCGAGAATCTGCGTGTTTTCCGTTCTCTTCATGAATGGAGAAGCCGTCAGTCCGAAGAAACATCATATTCAATCGATGTCTATTTCGGCTCACTCAGACCCAATCAGTTCCTTGAATCAAAAATCACATCTTCAATCACTTCCGAAGAGGAAATGTCTGATAATGCTTCACCTACTCTTGCCGATATCAGACGCAAAATGAAGCAACAGGCATCAAGAATCAGAGAAAAGCTTGACGGCATCATCCGTTCGCAGACTTATCAGAAGTGTCTTCAGGATGCAATTGTCACTCAGCGCAACGGCAGATTCGTAGTTCCCGTGAAATCCGAATTCAGAGGACAGATTGCGGGTCTTGTTCACGATACTTCTTCAAGCGGTGCTACGGTTTTTGTTGAACCTATGGCAGTTGTTGAGGCTAACAATGAAATCCGTGTTCTTCAGGGTAAAGAGCAGGATGAAATCGAGCGTATCCTTACAGAGCTTTCTGCTGAAGTCGGAAATTACGCTGATGAAATCCGTTACAGCTATGAAGCGGCTCTTGAAATAAATCTCATTTTTGCTAAAGCTCAGCTTGCATATAAAATGAAAGCATCAATGCCCGAACTCAATGATAACGGTGTGACGGTTCTCAATAAAGCAAGACATCCGTTGCTTGACACAAAAAAGGTTGTTCCCGTTGATATTATGCTCGGCGAAACATTTGATACACTTGTCATTACCGGTCCCAATACGGGCGGTAAAACAGTTTCAATCAAAACTCTCGGTCTTCTTACACTTATGGCTATGTGCGGACTGATGATTCCTACGGCAGACGGCAGTAAAGTCTGTGTATATAAAAAGGTATTTGCCGATATCGGCGATGAACAGAGTATTGAGCAGTCATTGTCAACTTTCTCATCGCATATGGTCAATATCGTCAATATAATGAAAGATGCTGACGATGAGAGTCTTGTGCTTATAGATGAACTTGGTGCCGGTACAGATCCCGTTGAGGGTGCTGCACTTGCAATGGCTATTCTTGAAAGACTCAAATTTCAGGGAGCAAAAATTGCCGCAACGACTCATTATGCAGAACTTAAAGCATATGCACTTGATACACCGGGAGTTGAGAACGGAAGCTGTGAGTTTGATGTCAACACATTAAGACCCACCTACAGGCTTCTTATCGGTGTACCCGGACGTTCAAATGCTTTTGCAATTTCGGAAAAGCTGGGAATTGAAGCTGAGGTTATCGAAAGGGCAAAAGAACTTGTTTCCGCTGAAAATGTCCGTTTTGAAGATGTAGTTGATACACTTGAAGAACGTCGTCTTGAAATGGAAAAAGAAAGACAGACTGCCGAACAGCTCAGAATTGAAAATGAAGCTCTCAAACGCAAAACGGAAGAACGCCTTGCAGAGATTGAAAAGCTTCGTGAAAAAGAGCTTCAGAGAGCAAAGAGCGAAGCTATGCGTCTTGTTGAAAATTCAAGAAGGGAAGCCAATGCACTCCTTATTGAAATTGAAAAGACAAAGAAAGAGCTGAAAAATCAGCAGAATAATATTGATAAACTAAACGAAAAACGTTCAAGCCTGAGAAAAGGTCTCTCAGGTGTTGATGCCGCTGCTGACCCCGTTATGGGCAATACCGATGACGGATATGAATTGTCAAGACCTTTACAGGTGGGAGATACCGTAAAACTTGCGGGAATGGGCAGTGAAGGTAAAGTCCTTGTCACTCCGGACAACAAAGGTTATGTTGAAATTCAGACGGGTGCGATGAAAATGCGTGTAAAGGTTTCTGACTTGCGTCTTGTGGAGAAGAAAAAAGAGCAGAAAAAAGAAACTTTCGTTCGCCGTGAAACTGAAAGCCGTCTTAATGCCGCATCAGATACACGTTGTGATTTAAGAGGGCTTACCGTTGAGGAAGCAATATTGACACTCGATCTTTTTATCGACAGCATGGTTATGGCAGGTCTTTCGGAATTCACAATTATCCACGGCAAGGGCACAGGCGCACTCAGAGCCGCCGTGCAACAGCATCTGAAGAAACATTCTCAGATAAAAACTTACCGTCTGGGGACATTCGGTGAGGGTGAAAACGGTGTTACAATCGCCACAATAAAATAATTTTAAAAAATTTGGATTTTGCTATTGACATTCATCATGTATTCTTGTATAATACACGACTGTAAAGCAATAAATCTTTACAGTAAAGAGGTGAATCTGATGGCAAAAAATCTCGATATGATAATGCTTCTTGATTTCTACGGTGACATGCTCACAGCAAAACAACGTGAGTTTATCAGCTTTTATTATAATGATGACCTTTCACTTGCTGAGATTGCCGAAAACGCAGGCATCACAAGACAGGGTGTAAGAGATGCCATCAAGAGAGCCGAAAGTCAGCTTATTGAGATGGAAGAAAGAGTAGGCTTTGTTTCAAGATTTGAACAGGTAAAAGCAGGTCTTTCAAAAATCAGTGCAAAAGCCGGCAGAATCAATGAAGAAAATCTTAAATGCGGTCTTTCGAGGGAAATCAACGACCTTACAGTTGAAATTCAGTCACTTTGTGCTGACCTCGCAGACCCCGAGATATGATAATATAAGGGGTATAAAAAATGGCATTTGAAGGTCTTTCAGACAGACTTGAATCAGCCTTTAAAAAGCTGAGAAGTAAGGGCAGCCTCTCCGAAAGTGATGTCAAAGAGGCGATGCGAGAAGTCCGTCTTGCTCTGCTTGAAGCTGACGTAAGCTATAAAGTAGCAAAGGATTTCACAACATCCGTCACTAACAAAGCTATCGGCGCAAAGGTTATGGAGAGTCTCACTCCTGCCCAGATGGTTATTAAAATAGTTAATGAAGAGCTCACAGCTCTCATGGGCGGCACTCACGCAAAACTTGCAAATGCGGCACATCCGCCGACAGTTGTCATGATGTGCGGTCTTCAGGGTTCAGGTAAAACAACCCACAGTGCAAAAATCACAAAGATGCTCAAGAAACAGGGTCACAGACCTCTTCTCGTAGCTTGTGACGTTTACAGACCCGCCGCTATAAAACAGCTTCAGATTGTCGGTGAACAGGCTGATGTTCCCGTTTTTGAAATGGGTAACACAAACCCCGTTACAATCGCAAAAGAAGCCGTTAAACTCGCTAAAGACAAAGGTTATGACTATGTTTTCCTTGATACGGCAGGTCGTCTTCATATTGACGAACAGCTCATGCAGGAACTCAAGAACATAAAAGCAGAAGTAAAGCCTCACGAAATTCTTCTCGTTGTTGACTCAATGACAGGTCAGGACGCAGTCAATGTTGCATCAACATTCAATGATGCGCTTGGAATTGACGGTCTTGTACTCACAAAGCTTGACGGTGACACACGAGGCGGTGCGGCACTTTCTGCAAGAGCAATAACAGGCAAACCCATTAAATTCGTCGGTGTCGGCGAAAAGCTTGATGACCTTGATGTTTTCCATCCTGAAAGAATGGCTTCAAGAATCCTTGGCATGGGTGATGTTCTTTCACTTATCGAAAAAGCAGAGCAGACTCTTGATGAAAAGAAAGCTCTTGAACTTGAAGAAAAGCTCAGAAAGAACAAGTTTGACCTTAACGATTTGCTTGACCAGCTTCAGGAAGTCAAAAAAATGGGCTCAATGAAAGATATCCTTTCAATGATTCCCGGTGTGGGCAAGAAAATCAAGGATACGGATATTGATGACCGTCAGCTTGATAAGACAGCAGCTATAATCTATTCAATGACTCCTAAAGAGAGAGCAAATCCCGATATCATCAACCCATCGAGAAAACGCAGAATCGCAGCAGGTTGCGGTATGCAGGTTGAAGATGTTAATAAGCTTCTTGCTCAGTACCGTCAGATGCAGAAAATGTTTAAGGCTATGACAGGTAAGGGCAGTAAGAAGAAAATGAAAAGAATGCAGGGTATGATGGGCGGCGGAGGCTTCCCGGGTATGCCGATGTAAAATCAGTAAAACACACATAAGTGTTTAAATATTAATTTGTATAATTTTTTTGGAGGTAAATAAAATGGCAGTTAAAATTCGTCTTCGTCGTATGGGTGCAAAGAAGGCTCCCTTCTATCGTGTAGTTGTTGCAGACTCAAGATATCCCCGTGACGGCAGATTCATCGAAGAAATTGGTTATTACAACCCCACAACTGAACCCGCTACAGTTAAAATTGATGCTGAAGCAGCAAAGAAGTGGATCGGCAACGGCGCTCAGCCCACTGATACTGTAAGATCAATTCTCAAGAACCAGGGTATTATCGAAAAGTAATAACCTGATACTTGTTACTTAATTTAGGGAGGAAAAATAAAATGGAAGAATTACTCGTTGCTATCGCACAGGGTCTTGTAGATGATCCTTCTGCAGTAAATGTTACTGTTGACCCTGTAAACGAAGAAGGAATCGTTGTTTATCATCTTCACGTTGCCGCAGACGACATGGGTCGTGTAATCGGCAAGCAGGGCAAAATTGCAAAGGCTATCAGAGCTATCATGCGTGCAACTGCTAACCGTAAGGATATGAAGATTCAGGTTGAAATTGACTGATTCCGAAACAAAAAAATTAACGGGTACTCTCACGAGTGCCCGTTTTTTTGTTGTATAATATAACTTATTTGATTTTCTTTTTTGAATTAAAAAGCTTATTGTTGATGAATGCAATAAAATCATTGTTATCGGTCAGATTTTCAATTTCTTTTCCTATTGTGAATTTTGATTTGCAGTCTTTTATTGAAAAGATATAATAGTGTTTTGTTGTTTTTACGGATGTGATTCTTTCATATTCTATTTTTGTTTCAGATTTTGAATAAATGTCTTTATCAATAAAAAAATCATTATAAAAAAGGACTTCATCTGTTTCCGGGTTTTTGTAAAGTGAATTATAATACTTTATTCGTTTCTTCGCATAGCTGAAAGGTCTGATAATGTATGAAGCAATTACATAAAGCAGATAAACTGCAAGAATCAGATTAATGCTGTAATAAAAATATATCCAGTAAATGATAAGAGCAAGTGAAAATATAATAAATGTCAGGTGAACAATGTGATATGAAGGGTACACATTTCTGTATATCTCACGACATTTTTCTTCTGATTTAATGTTAATATTTCTGAATAACGGTTCCATATTTTTTCCTCCTTGATTTTATTATCGGGTCAAAGGGCGGAGCCCTTTCCGAAATTGCGAATTGAGCATTGAGAATTGTGAATTTTAAAGGTATTTCTGATATTCTTCAACCGCCTTTTTATCGCATCTTTCATTTTCTGGATGACCAGCGTGTCCCTTTATCCAGTTGAACTCGACTTTATGAGTTGCGAGAAGTGTCAGCAGTTCTTCCCATAAGTCAACATTCAGTGCCGGTTTTCCGTCACTTTTTTTCCAGCCTTTTTTCTTCCAGCCGTAAACCCAGCTTTTGAGTACGGCATCGCAGACATATTTTGAATCTGATACAACAGTCACTTCGCATGGTCTTTTTAGAGCTTTAAGTCCCTCTATAACGGCTGTGAGCTCCATTCTGTTGTTTGTTGTGTCACGGTTTCCGCCCGAGATCTCTTTTTCGTGCTCACCCATTCTGAGAATCGCACACCAGCCTCCCGGACCGGGATTGCCTGAGCATGCACCGTCTGTGTAAAGCATAATTTTTTCTGCCATAAATTTACCTCGTTTCTGCTTTCAGTATAGCAAAAAAAACATTTTGTGTAAAGTGCTTATGATTAATTTTCTTCTCACAGTAAATACTATAATTACTATAATTTATCAGTAGGTGAAATTTATGAAAGCAGTAATTCTTGCAGGCGGTGAGGGGAGCAGACTCAGACCCATGACCTGTACCGTTGCAAAACCGATGTTGAGTCTTCTGGGTAAGCCGATTCTCGGATATATTATTGAACATCTGAAAAAGAACGGATTCGATGAAATTGTTGTTACAACAAGATACAGGTCGGAAGACATAGAATCATATATTGAATCTCTTGATGATAATGAAATTTATTGTGTAAGGGAAGAAAATGTTCTCGGCACGGCGGGAAGTGTCAGAAATGCGGCAAAAAACTGGAATGAACCGTTCCTTGTAATTGACGGCGGATGCATTACCGATATCAATATTCAGAAGGTTATGCTTTATCATAAAAGTATCATGGCTGATGTAACAATCGTATGCAGTACGGTTGAAAATCCCTGTGAATACGGCAATGTAAATCTCAACCGTAACGGAAGCGTTGAAAGTCTTTGCGAAAAACCTGACTGGACACATACATCATCTGACCTTGCAAATACGGGAATATATGTCATTAATCCTGCAGTACTTGAAATGATTCCCGAAAATGTTCAGTATGATTTTGCTGTTCATCTTTTTCCCGATATGATGCATGAAGGCAAACGTCTTTTCGGTTATCAGACAACCGATTACTGGAATGATATAACCGATATAAAAGACTACAGAAACTGCCTGAAAGATATAATGAACCATAAAGTGAATATCAATCTTCCCGAATCAAAAAACGGTGTGTTTATTTCAGATAAACTGCCCGAAGGCGATTTTGACATTGTTCCGCCCGTATTTCTCGGAAAGAATGTCCGTGTGGGAATGAATTGTATTATCGGACCATATACTGTGCTTGAAGATAATGTTACGGTTTCAGATAACACAAGAATCAAAAAATCAGTTGTGAGCAGAAATTCAACAGTCGGCAATAACTGTGATTTTATCGGAACGGTTATCGGCGAAAAAACTGTTATAAAATCTAACACAGTCTGTCTTGAAGGTTCATGTATCGGCGATGAAACCATAATCAACAGCGGTTCAACAGTTTCAAACAATGTCCTTGTATGGCCTGCAAAAAACATTCCTTATCGCTCTGTTCTTACAAGGAATCTTCGTGAAGGGCTTAATGAATATGATCTTCTTGAAGATGATTCAATATGCGGTATCACTTTTTCCGAGTTATCATGTGAAAGATGCTGCCGTCTCGGTGAAGCGCTTGCAAGTTCCTCATGCGGAGGTAAAATCGCAATCGGTTATGACCGCACAAAGGCATCAAAAGCCCTTGCAATGGCTGTTCTGTCAGGTCTTATTTCAGGCGGAAGTGTAATTTCAGATTTCGGTGAATGTTTTGAAAGTCAGATGGGCTTTTTTGTATCCCATTGTTCTCTTGACTGCGGAATTTATATAACAGCTACACCAAAAAAAACTCAGATAAGGCTTTTCGGTGCATTCGGCCTTCCTCTTGCAAGAAAATATGAAAGAGAAATTGAATCAAGATACAAAAGAAGTGATTTCAGACGATGTTCGGGTGTTGAATGTAATGAAATTATTGATATGAGCTCCATGACCGAAGTTTATGAAGGTCAGCTTCTGTCTCTTTCGGGTGAATGCCTTTCAGGTGCAAAAGGCAATATCATAAGTCCTAATCCTCTTATCAGAGATGCCGCAGAGAAATGCTTTTTCCTCTCAGGATGCAGAACCTCTGAATATCCCTCATTTTCAGTTGATTACAGCGGAAGAAGTGTTACCGCAAAAGATGAAAACGGTACCTTTGTAACAAAGGAAAAACTCCTTATGATTGCCGCAAAGCATGAAACCGAATCGGGAAATGATATCTGTATTCCGTTTGATGCACCTTTGATGATAGATAATTATAACAAAAACAATGATGTTACAGTATACAGAGTCGGTAAATCTTCAATGAACGATTTTCCCGATAGTATGACGTCATGTGCCCGAAGATGTATGTGGGCTTTTGATGGGCTCGCACTCGCATTCAGAATTATGGGAATTATCAATAAAAAGAAAAAATCACTCTCAGAGCTTGCAGGTGAAATAAAAGAGCCGGGTATTGTAAGCCGTGTTATTGCAACTTCAGTTCCTCATTATAAAATTGCAACAATTCTGGGACTTACCGTTGATAACGATTCTCAGGGACTCAGAAAATATACAGAAAACGGCACCGTAACCATTACACGTACGGGTGCGGGGAGACTTCTGAGAATTGTAGCCGAAGCAGAAAGCATTGAAGCCGCAACGGAATTATGCGATATGACTCAGCAGAAAATTACAGATGATACTATTGACATATTTCATCAATAAGTGTAAAATAACTATAATATGGGTTAATATGAATTCTTTGAAATTACAGCCTCAGCAGGAGGCTTTACATACAAAACAAAAAAAGAAAAGGAGCAGTAAATGAGTAATCAGAAACAGAATAAAGATTCTGCTAAAAATACGGAAAAAATCAAACGTTACGGTAAATATACAAAACAGATGAAGCAGAGCACTCAGAAGCAGACAGCTTCTTCCAAAACAAAAAAACAGAGTGCATATCATTACCGTAAAAAAGTTACAAAACAGACAGAAAAAAATGCCGATAAATCATTTTCTTCACCCGTTAAAATTGCATTCCTCGGCGGTCTAAACGAAGTAGGTAAAAACCTTACAGTTATCGAATATAACAATGAAATAATCGTTATCGACTGCGGTCTTGCTTTTCCCGATGCAACAATGCCGGGTATTGACCTTGTTATTCCCGATTTTACTTATCTTGAAAAAAATGCCGATAAGGTAAAAGCAATTTTTATAACACACGGACATGAAGACCATATAGGCGGATTGTCATATCTTCTTAAGATTGTGAACGCCCCCGTTTATTCAACGAAACTCACAATCGGTCTTATTGAATATAAACTCAGTGAAGCTAAAATGACATCAAAGGTTAAACTTAATACAATAAAGCCCGATGATGTTATAAAAGTCGGTTCATTTTCAGTTGAAGCTATCCATGTCAATCATTCAATTCCCGATGCTCTTGCATTTGCAATAAAATGTAAAGATGGTGTTATTATTCATACGGGTGACTTCAAGATTGACAGCACTCCAATTGACGGCGGTATGATGAATCTTGCCCGTCTCGGTCAGCTCGGCAATGAAGGAGTATTGTGTCTTATGGCAGATTCAACAAATGCCGAAAGACCCGGCTATACCGAAAGTGAACGCAAAGTGGGCGAGTCATTTGAAAATCTGTTCAGAAAAGCAGGACAGAGAAGACTTATTGTTGCCACTTTCGCTTCAAACATACACAGAGTTCAGCAGATAATAAATGTTGCCGATAAGCTCGGCAGAAAGGTTGCCCTTTCAGGCAGAAGCCTTGAAAATGTTGTTGCAATCGGTCAGGAACTCGGTTATCTCAATGTTCCCGACGGAATAATCATCGGTATTGATGCTGTTAAACAGTATACTGATGAAGAGCTTGTCATTATTACAACAGGCAGTCAGGGTGAACCTATGTCTGCACTTACGAGAATGGCAATGTCCGACCACAGAAAAGTTAAAATCGGCCCGAATGACTGCGTAATTATCTCTGCAACACCTATTCCCGGCAATGAAAAAACTGTCGGCAAGGTTGTCAATGAGCTTATGAAACTCGGTGCAAATGTTGTTTATGAAAGAATGTACGATGTTCATGTATCGGGTCACGCGTGTCAGGAAGAACTGAAACTTATTCTGGGGCTTGTCAAACCGAAATTCTTCATTCCCGTTCACGGTGAACAGAAGCATCTTCAGAAACACGCCCTTATGGGTGAACAAATGGGAATTCCTTCAGATAATATCATTGTTGCCGCAAACGGAACAGAAGTTTCATTCCTTGCCGAAAACAAAGTTGCTCTGGGTGATGTTCCTGCAGGCAATGTTTTTGTTGACGGTTACGGTGTCGGCGATGTAGGAAGCCTTGTTCTCAGAGAGAGAAAACTTCTGTCTGAAGACGGTGTTATAGTTGTTTCCGCTGTAATAGATGCTGTTTCGGGCTACAATCTTTCAATGCCTGAAATTCATTCAAGAGGTTTTGTTTTTGTAAAGGATTCATCAGCCCTGTTTGATGAAGCGATAAATATTGTCCTTCAGGACCTTGATAAATATTCAAGATCGGGCAGACGTGATATAAACGCATTAAGAAACAGAATCAAAGAAAACATGTTAAGATTCATGTATGAAAAAACAAAACGCAGTCCTGTTATTATTCCTGTTATTCAGGAAATATGATTGTAGAGGATATATTTTATGAAGTTTAAAGATTTTTTGAAACTGCATCCGATGTTTCCTGTCGTAGTATTTTTTTCAATTGCAGTTTCCCTTACATCTTTTTATCTTGATCAGAAAATAATAGCATATATTGAGGCAGGTCTCGGAATTATTCTTGCAATCATTGTTTATTTTGCAGAGAAAAAGAATTTCAGCGACCTGAAAAAGACCGTTTCAATAGTCAATTCACACATTGTCGAGCATGATAACAAGAATGTTGCAAGTGTTCCTCTGCCCTTTGTTATCTGTGCCGAAGACGGCAGTGTTGTATGGTATAATGACCTTTTTGAAACTGAAATCATCTGTGATAAAGAACTTACAAATAAGCAGATTAGAGCTTTTCTGCCCACACCGTCACTTCATTGTGACGGCAGAAGAACATCTTTTGATGCTTCATATAACGGAAAAAGATACACGGTTTTTCTTTCAAAAGTATCGGAAAATTCCCATGACGGATATCTTCTTTATTTTATAGATGATACATATTATAAAGATATTGCAGATAAATATGAGGAAACAAGACCTGTTCTTATGATTGTTTCTGTTGATGCAATGGATGATGTATCCTCTATGATTTCACAGAATGCTTTTTCAACACTTCTGAGTGATGCCGAAAGAATGATCATATCATGGTTCACTCATTATATGTGTATTCTCAGAAAAACAGGTGACGGAAGATTTTTCATCATTTCGGAATACAATATATTTGAGCAGATGAAAAAAGACGGTTTTGATATTCTTGACAAAGTAAGGGATCACCGTCTTGAAGGTATTCCGACCGCTCTTACATTATCTGTCGGTATTGCAACGGGTTATGACCTTTCTCAATGTGAAGTTGCAGTGCGTAAATCACTTGATATGGCAAAAGGCAGAGGCGGAGACCAGGTTGTTATCAATGATAATAATAATTATGAGTTCTTCGGCGGTGTAGCTACAGGTGTCGAGAGCCGTAATCAGGTTCAGTCAAGAATCGTTGCAGGTTCTATCGAGGAGCTTATAAAGCATTCAAGTGATGTCTTTATTATGGGGCATAAAAATACAGACCTTGATGCTCTCGGTTCTGCAATCGGTATTTATGAAGTCTGTGAACATCTCGGAATTGAGGCAAAAATCGTTATTGATGAAAAATCTTCAATGGCAAAACCCCTTATTCAGCATTATCGGAATAAATACAACAGTTCTTCATTTATTACATCTTCAAAGGCAGTTTCGGAAATCAGCGAAAACTCCCTTGTTGTTGTAACAGATGTCATGCGCCCCGGATTTGCCGAATCAACAGAACTTTGCGAAAAAGCAAACCGTATTGTTGTTATTGATCATCACAGAATGTCTGTTGACCATATTGAAGATTCATTGATATTCTATCATGAACCCAATTCTTCATCGGCAAGTGAAATGGTAACGGAGCTTATAAGATATATGCCTTCAAAACCTCTGCTTTCAAAACTTGCGTCTGAAGCACTTCTTTCGGGTATATATCTCGATACAAAAAACTTTACCCTTAAAACGGGTGTCAGAACATTTGAAGCAGCGGCATATCTAAAAGATCAGGGTGCTGATACAATCACGGTCCGTAAGCTTTTTGCCGCAACTGCAGATGAAAATGCGATTATCAGCAAAATCGTCAATGATGCTGTAATAGAAGGAAAGTATGCCTTTGCAAAAACAGACAGCAAAGACCCGTCTGTCAGACTTGCAGCTGCAAAAGCCGCTGACGACCTTCTCAATATAGAAGATGTCGATGCATCATTTGTGCTTTTCAGTCTTAATGAAAACGATATATCCGTTTCCGCAAGGTCTTACGGCAGAGTAAATGTTCAGATTATTATGGAAAAACTCGGTGGCGGCGGTCATCATACAATGGCGGCGGCACAGTTGAAAGATATTTCATTTGACGAAGCTATGGCTCGTCTCAACGAAGCAATTCAGGACACAACAAAACGAAATTCAAGAATTAAAAAGGAGGAATGACCCGTGGAGGTTATTTTAAATCAGGATGTAAAATCACTCGGTAAAAAAGGTGAAAAAGTTAGTGTTGCGGAAGGATATGCAAGAAATTTCCTTTTTCCCCGTAAACTTGCAGTTGAAGTTTCAGCTCAGGCTATGACAGAACTTAAAAACAGAGAGGCTTCCAATCAGCACAAGATTGATACAGATATTGCAAATGCAAAAGCTGCGGCTGAAAAGCTTAACGGTAAACACCTTAAAATTACAGCAAAAGCCGGCGCAAACGGCAAACTTTTCGGAAGCGTTACTTCAAAAGAAGTTGCCGCTGAAATCAAAAAGCAGTTAGGTCTTGATATCGATAAGAGAAAAGTTGTTATGAATGATATCAAATCATTCGGCACAGCTGAATGTGAAGTTAAACTCTATCAGGGAATAACAGCAAAACTTTTTGTTGTTGTAGGTGAATAAAAATGGCTAAAGAACCGTTCGGTGCAACTATGGATGACGGAACATTGCCTTTCAGTCTTGAAGCTGAGCAGGCGGTGCTCGGTTCAATACTTCTTGATCCGTCATGTATATCTGCCGTTACGATGATTTTGAAGCCGGAGTATTTCTATCTGCCCGAGCATAAAGCTATCTTTCAGACCATTATAGCTCTTGATGCAGCATCAGGCGGAAAGATTGATCCGTTGCTTGTCCTCGATTCTCTGCGTAAAGAAAATATTTACACGGATGAAGCAGGAAAAACATATCTTTTGCAGTTGTCAAAGAATGTTCCGTCAACTGCAAACGTTGAATCATATGCAAAAATAGTCAAAGAGAAGTTTTACGTACGTTCTCTTATTCTTGTTGCAGGTGAAATTAAAGATAATGCTACTAATTCGGGACAGACAGCTGATGAACTCCTTGATATGGCTGAACAGCGTATCTATGATATCCGTCAGGGTAAAACAGTTGTCGGTCCGTCAAGAATCAGTGATGTTATTTCAACCGTTTATCAGAACCTTTATAATCTGTCATTACTTGAAAAAGATCAGTTCGCAGGCTTCAATACGGGCTTTTCGGAGCTTGATAAACGCATAACAGGTCTTAACCGTTCCGACCTTGTTATTATCGGTGCCCGTCCTGCGATGGGTAAAACGAGTTTTGCGCTCAATATTGCACGAAACGTTGCTGTTGCTGGCAGAAGAAAAGTTCTTTTCTTTTCTCTTGAAATGTCAAAAGAACAGCTCGCACAGAGAGTTCTTTCAACAGAGGCAAGAGTTCAGAGTACAAAGTTCAGAACAGGTAATCTTACTCCCGACGAATGGCAACATATTGCAGAGGCAAGTATTTTTCTCAATGACGTTGACCTTTATTTCGATGATACGGCTAATATTACCGTTCCCGAAATGAAAGCGAGAGTCAGACAGCTCAAAAATGTTGACTGCGTTGTTATCGACTATCTTCAGCTTATGAAATCAAGTAAAAAGACCGATAACCGTGTTCAGGAAGTTTCAGATATTACACGAGACCTCAAAATGATGGCTAAGGACCTTAACATTCCTGTCGTCACATGTGCTCAGCTTGCACGTCGTACTGAAACCGATAAGGGACGTTCCAAAAAGCCTCAGATGTCTGACCTTCGTGAATCAGGTTCAATCGAGCAGGACGCAGATATTATTCTGATGCTTTACAGAGAAGATTATTATAAAGATTCCTCTGAAAAACCGATTGAGGATATCAGAGTTGACGAAGCAGAGCTTATCATTGCCAAAAACAGACACGGTCCCACAGGCTCTGTTCCGCTTGCATGGAATCCTGATTTTACATTATATACTACAAGAGAGTTTGTAAGAGATGACGAAGGCCAGTGAAAAAATCAAATTCGTAATTGAAAAACACCGTATGATTTCTCAGGGCGACACGGTTATTGTTGCTGTATCAGGCGGTGCGGATTCAATGTGCCTTCTTCATTTTTTCAACAGTATTTCAAGCAAAAAGCAGTTAAATATCATCTGTGCTCATGTAAATCACGGCATCCGCGGTGAAGAAGCACTCCGTGATGAAAATTTTGTGCGTTCTTTCTGTGAAAAAAATTCAATAAGGTTTGAATGTGCTCATTTTGATGTTCCTTTTCTTTCTTCTGCGTCAGGGGAGAGTGAGGAGCAATGCGGAAGACGTCTCAGATATGAATTTTTTGCATCTCTTTCCGATAATGCGAAAATCGCTACTGCACATAATCTCAATGACTGTGCGGAAACATTCATCTTTAACCTTGCAAGAGGTACGGGACTTAAAGGTCTTACTGGCATTCCCGCCGTAAGAGACAACATTATAAGACCTCTTATTGAATGTACAAGGGAAGAAATTGAAGAATATCTGTCTTTTTACAATATTACATATGTCACAGACAGCACAAACTTAAATGATGATTATTCAAGAAACAGAATAAGACATAATATTATTCCCGTTTTAAATGAAATAAATCCGTCTTTCTTTTCTGTTTTTGAAAATTGTACTTCTGTTTTATCCGAAACGGAAAATTACCTTTCCGATAAAACAGAAAAAGCATTTCATGAAGCAGAATGCAACGGAAAATTCGGGGTAAGTTATATTCTTTCTCTTGAAAACATAATAAAAAACAGATTACTAAAAACAATTGCCGAAAGTTACGGAGCTTTCGATGTTTCAGCAAAACATGTTGAGCTCCTCTCGGAACTGCTTTTAAAAAAGGGCGCAGTAATGCTTCACGGTGAAATAACAATAGCTTCTGACGGTGTTTATCTTTTCAAAACCGAAAAAATGAAAGAAGATATTATTATTAATGAAGCTTATTCACCCGAAAAAACACATTATGTTTTTCCCGGATGTACCATAGATGTAACTCCGGTTGACAAAAATGAAATAAACAATTATAATAGCAAAAGACTTTCCGCAATGGGTTATGCCGATGCGGAAAAAATAGAGAATTCTGTTTTCCGTTCAAGATGCGACGGTGACAGATTCAGATATCCTCACAGCGAACACTCAAAATCTTTAAAAAATCTGTTCAGAGAAAAGGGAATCACTCCCGAAGACAGACGGGGAGTTCCGTTTATTGCGGATAATGAAAATATTCTTTGGATAAACGGTATCGGCGTTTCAGAATATGCTGCAATTATTCCCGAAAGCAAAAGAATTGTAAAAATTGCCGTAACGAAAGGTTGAATAACATGGCAGACTATAACATGCTTGATGATATAAAAGACGTTTTATATTCAGAAGAACAGCTTGACGAAATGGTTAAGCGTATCGGCAAGGAAATTTCTGAAGATTATAAGGATAAAAATCTTCTTCTCGTCAGCATTCTCAAGGGCTCGGTCATAATTATGGCTGATCTTATGCGTGCAATTTCCGTTCCTGCAGAAATTGATTTCATGTCAGTTTCCAGCTACGGGGATGACACAAAAACGAGCGGCAGAGTAAGAATTATCAAAGATCTTGATAAAGATATTTCAGGTTATGATGTTCTTCTCGTTGAAGATATCCTTGACAGCGGAAAAACTCTTTCGTATCTTATGAATATTCTTCAGGCAAGAAATCCGAAAAGCATAAAAATCTGCACAATGTTTGATAAACCGCACCGCAGGGAAGTTGAATCAATCAAGGCAGATTATGCCGGCGGGCTTGTTCCGGATGAATTTATCGTCGGTTACGGTCTTGATTATGCTCAGAAGTATAGAAATCTTCCGTTTGTGGGTATATTAAAAGAAAGCGTATATTCTTAAATTAAGGAGAGAAAGTAATTTTGGAAAATAATAAAAGAAAATTTCTGTCATATTTGCCTTATGTGCTCATTCCTTTAGTGCTTATTGCATCTATGTTCATGTTTTCTTCACCTGCAAAGCAGAATACAAAAAAAGTGTATTTTGAAATTGTGGAAATGTTTGAAAGCAATGATATTGAGGAATATAATCTCAACCTGAGCAACGGCATTCTTAAATATAAACTCAAGAGTGACGGAAATGATACAACTTATCAGTATACAGTTCCCAATGTTTCATTGTTTATTGATGATGTACACAAAATCGCAAAAGAAAACGAAGTGAAATATAATTATAACGCAGGAAAAACAAACTCATGGCTTGCGAGTATGCTTCCCACCGTTATTATGATGGTTCTTCTCGGTGCTCTTATGTATGTCATGTTCCGTAAGATGAATCAGTCAATCACAACTGAGAATAACAAAACTCTCAGTTTCGGAAAAGCCCGGGTAAAGGGTAAAGATGAAAACAATAAAAAGACTTTTGAAGATGTTGCAGGTGCTGATGAAGAAAAAGAAGAACTTGCAGAACTTGTTGAGTTCCTCAGAGATCCCGGCAGATTCTCCGAACTCGGTGCAAGAATTCCCAAGGGTGTGCTCCTTGTAGGCCCTCCGGGTACAGGTAAAACACTTCTTGCAAAAGCTGTTGCAGGCGAAGCCGATGTTCCATTCTTCTCAATTTCAGGTTCTGATTTTGTTGAAATGTATGTCGGTGTCGGTGCTTCACGAGTCCGTGACCTTTTCCAGCAGGCAAAGAAAGAATCTCCCTCAATCATTTTTATTGATGAAATTGATGCTGTCGGCAGACACAGAGGCGCAGGTATGGGCGGCGGACATGATGAAAGAGAACAGACTCTCAATCAGATGCTTGTTGAAATGGACGGTTTCGGCATAAATGACGGTGTTATCGTTATTGCCGCAACAAACCGCCCCGATATTCTTGACCCCGCACTTCTCCGTCCCGGTCGTTTTGACAGACAGGTAACTGTTGGTTATCCCGACATTAAAGGTAGAACAGATATTCTTAAAGTTCATGCAAAGGGAAAACCGTTGGCTCCTGATGTTGAACTTGAGAAAATTGCTCATCAGACAGTCGGTTTCACAGGTGCAGACCTTGAAAACCTTCTTAATGAAGCAGCCCTTCTTGCTGCAAGAAAGAAACTTCGTGCAATTACCATGACTGAAATTGAAGAAGCTTCTCTCAAAGTTATGGTAGGTACTGAAAAACGTTCTCATAAAGTCAATGAGCACGATAAAAAACTCACTGCTTACCATGAAGCAGGTCATGCGGTTGCAACTTATTATCTTGAAACTCAGGACCCCGTCCGTCAGGTTTCAATCATTCCCAGAGGTATGGCAGGCGGATTTACCATGTCTGTACCCACCGAAGACAAACTTTACAAGTCAAAGAAAGGCATGCTTGAAGATATTGTTGTCCTTCTCGGCGGCAGAGTTGCTGAAGCTATCACATTCGGCGATATCTCAACAGGTGCTTCAAATGATATTGAACGTGCATCCGAAATCGCCAGAAAGATGGTTACAAAATACGGAATGAGTGATGAACTTGGTCCTATTGCATTCGGTACGGGCCATGATGAAGTATTTCTCGGCAGGGATTACTCAAATGTCAGAAACTATTCTGAAAGTGTTGCCGCAAAGATTGACTCAGTTGTCGGCAACATAATCACAGATGCTTATAAAAAATGTAACGATATTCTCTCTGAGCATTCTGACAAGCTTACTCAGGTTGCAGAATATCTTATAAAGAATGAAAAGATCGGCGAAAAAGATTTTGCAGATCTTATGTCAGGCGTTTTATCGGAAACTGTAAGTGATGAACAGACAGTTGAAGATGAAATTCAGCCTGAAGAATAATTACTCAATCAAGGCGGCATTCGTGCTGCCTTTTTCGAGATGAAGGGGACAGGGGAATTTTTCCCTGTGATATTAGTTATGAAAAAGAATCAGAGCAAACAGAATGCATTCAGGTTTGTGGCTTCATTCATTATTGTGAGTATTTACACTCTTCTGTTTTATTTCATTCTGTTTTTCGGTTACAATAAAATATTTGAAGCTCCTCTCGATTCGGGCGGATACCTGATGGTCGTATTGTATTGCTTTATTATGACATTCATTCTCAGAATGATGGGGGCTTTCAGGATAGGCTATAATAAAAGGCTTAATATAATTTTGTCTCAGGTTATCGCTATCGGATTTGTCAATGTACTTACTTATCTGCAGTTGAGCCTTATAAACAGAGCATTTCTTCCTTTGTTGTATATTCTTATGCTTACTGTTTTTGATGTTGCGTTTTCTGTTCTTTGGACATATATTGCATTTGTTGTCAATAAAAATTATTTCTCCATAACAGAATTGTTACTTGTTTACGGCGACAAAAAGGCTGAAGACATCGTATATAAAATCCTTGAAAGGGAAGACCAGTACAGAATCTGTGAAACTGTCCATTATCAGGGGACATCTCTTACATCTGAAAACAATATAGACTATGTAAAAGATTGCATAAAAAAATATAATGCAGTTATTATTTACAGGCTTGAAAGCAGTGTCAGAAACGACCTTCTTAAATTCTGTTATGATAATGATATTGAAGTTTATCTTCCGCCCAGAATTTCCGATGTCATAATAAGAGGTGCCAAATCACTCGATCAGTTTGATTCACCTCTTATTGTGTGCAGAAACTGTTCATTGACTGACAGTCAGCGTTTCTTTAAACGTGTATTTGATGTTATAGCCGCTTCATTGGGACTGATACTTCTTTCTCCTCTGATGGCAGGTATAGCACTTGCAATAAAACTTCATGACGGCGGTCCCGTTCTGTTTAAACAGAAACGTGTTACACGCAATGAAAAAGTTTTTGAGATTTATAAATTCCGCAGTATGATTGTTGATGCCGAAAAAGACAACAGAGTCATTCCCGCTACAGACGATGATCCGAGAATCACACCTGTAGGTGCTTTTATAAGAAAATTGCGATTTGATGAACTTCCTCAGTTGTTCAATATTCTCAAAGGTGATATGTCTCTCGTCGGTCCGCGTCCCGAAAGAGTAGAACATCATAAGTCATATTCGGCTCAGATACCCGAATTTCCCTTTCGTACAAAAGTCAAGGCAGGTCTTACGGGTTACGCTCAGGTTATGGGTAAATATAACACAACCCCGTATGATAAGCTGTTGCTCGACCTTGAATATATTCAGAAATTCTCATTTTTCCTTGATTTTCGTCTGATATTACTTACGGTTAAAATTCTGTTTATGAAAGAGAGTACGGAAGGATTCAAAAATAATGAAAGGAGAAAAAATAAATGAAAAAATTTATTTGTCTGTTACTTGTTTTTATAATCGGCGTAACATTAACTTCATGTAAAAAAGGACCCGAAGGTAATTTTTATGAAGAATATCCCACAGGGGATGAGATTATAACAGTTGAAGTTGAAAAAAATCCCGAAGCTGTTATAACGCTTACAAATGATGCCGTTATTAAAATTGAATTGTATTATGATGTGGCTCCCAATGCAGTTACAAACTTTATAGCTTTTGCAAGAGAAAAGATTTATAACACAATGTGTTTTTCGGAAGTCAGAAACAACTGCATTCTTATGACAGGTTATCAGTCACCCGATGCATCGGCACCGTATTACGTAATGGATGAAATTCAGGATAAAAACAATACAACACTTACTCATGAGAGAGGTGTTGTGTCCATGATAAGAACATCAAATTCAGATACACTTACAGGTCAGTTCTTTATTCTTACAAAAGACCAGAAGCACTTTGATAATACATTTACTGCATTCGGTAAAGTTATTGAAGGTATGGATGTTGTCGATTCTCTCATTACTGCAGAAAATACCGAAGGCAAGTTTAATGAGCCCGTTGGTATCAAATCAGTTAAAATCAACGATTTCGGTGTTGATTTCCCCAATCCCACAATCATCAAGAAATAATGAAAGGAAATATAATTTATGAAAAAATACATATCATTATTTTTAGCCGCAGTTCTTATGCTTTCAGTTTTTTCTTTTGCAGGCTGTTCGTCTGATAAGACCGATGAAAATAACAAAAATGACGAATCGGTATCAGATGCTTCAACAGATTCAGCATATCCCGTTGCAACAATCACAGTCAAAGATTTTGGTGTTATGAAAGTTGAGCTTTATTATGATAAGGCTCCCAATACAGTTCTTAATTTTATTTCTCTTGCAAATAAAGGTTTTTATGACGGACTTACTTTCCACAGAATATATAAAGGCTTTATGATTCAGGGCGGTTGTCCTGACGGAACGGGCGGCGGTGACCCCGGTTACAGTATTAAAGGTGAGTTCTCGGGAAACGGTGTTGAAAATGACCTCGCTCATACAAGAGGTGTAATTTCAATGGCAAGAAGCGGTCATCCTGATTCTGCCGGTTCGCAGTTCTTTATTATGCATGAGGATGCACCTCATCTTGACGGTCAGTATGCTGCTTTCGGAAAGGTAATTGAAGGTCTCGATGTCCTTGACAAAATTGCCGATGCTGAAGTAACTCTCAATATGTCTAACGGTGAAATGTCAACACCCGTTGAAAAAGTCATAATTAATTCAATAACTGTTAATACAAATGGCATTAATTATGGTGAACCTGAAACAATTCTGTAAAATAAAAAAAATTTCCTCTAAATCCTTGATTTTACTGAACACTTATTGTATAATTAAGGTACTATAATTTGAAAGGGGAAAAATTCGATGAAGTTTATTTTTAAGGTTTTAAAAATCTTTGTTAAGCTTATCATTAAGCCTCTCTGGAAGCTTGGTTTCTTTGACGAAGCTATCATGGATGCTATCAGCAATCTTTTCGAAGATTATTCAATGGAATTCTAATTTCTTAAAAAATCAAATCCGTCATATCTGTTATGACGGATTTGATTTTTTTTTTATAATAAAAGCATATATGAAAATAATATTGAATATTATTTTCTCAGGTGATATAATTGAAATGCTTGAAAAAATATATTTCTTATTATTTAATTGTTTTAGCTTGTTTTGTTGTTGTATTTTTTGTCGGTGAAAAGGAATCATCAGTTAATGTCAGCACGAACAATGATCAATTGATAATTATTGATGCAGGACACGGCGGTAAAGACGGCGGTGCGGTTGCTCCCGACGGAACCGAAGAACAGTATCTGAATCTTGCAATTGCGCTGAAAATGAACGATTATCTCATAAAAAAAGGATATAAAACACTTCTTATACGTGATAACAATAATTCAATCCATGACGTAAACGCCAATACAATCAAAGAACAGAAAGTGTCAGATATAAGAAACAGACTTAAAATATCTGAAAGTCATAAAAACAGTCTTTTTGTATCTGTTCATCAGAATTATTTCACAGAAAGCAAATACAGCGGAACGCAGGTTTTTTATTCACCGAATAATCCCGAAAGTGAAATTCTGGCATCTTTTGTTCAGAAGTCAGTTGTAAAAAAACTTCAGCCTGATAATACTAGACAAATCAAAAAATGCGATAAATCAGTTTATCTTATGTATAAAACAAACGCTGTTGCAATTCTTGCTGAATGCGGTTTTCTTTCAAACAGCGAAGAACTTGAAAAACTGAAAAACGAAGATTATCAGAATAAAATGGCGCAAGCTATCTGTGACGGTATAATTGATTATATAAATAATAAAACTCAGGAATACAGTACGGGTGCGTACTGATGAAAGGCGGGCTTATTATGGCTCCGAAAAATAAAACAGCATATGTCTGCAGTCTGTGCGGATATGACAGCGCAAAATGGTTCGGTCAGTGTCCTTCATGCGGTGAATGGAACACAATGGAGGAATTTTCCGTTTCAGCTTCATCAGAAAAGAAAAGAGGTTTCAATGCTGACAGAACCAGAGCTGTTGCAATTGACGAAATAAGCGAAACCTCGGAAATCCGTTATGATACAGGCATTTCCGAGTTTAACCGAGTGCTTGGCGGCGGACTTGTAAAAGGTTCACTAGTTCTTATCGGCGGCGATCCCGGTATCGGTAAATCAACAATCCTGCTTCAGGCTTGCAAGAATCTTGCCGTAACAAAAAAAGTCCTTTATGTCTCGGGTGAAGAATCTGCAAGTCAGATTAAACTCAGAGCATCAAGACTTGATGCAACGGGAAAAAATCTGTTTGTTCTGTGCGAAACCGATGCCGAATATATAACTGAAATCATAATGAAAGATCGGCCTGATGTAGTTATTATCGACTCCATTCAGACTATGAATATAACTGATGTTCAGTCTGCTACGGGTAGTGTCACTCAGGTGCGTGAATGCACAAATCTCTTTATGAGAACAGCAAAAAGTCTTTCAATTCCCGTTTTTATAGTCGGCCATGTCAATAAGGACGGTAATATTGCAGGCCCCAAGGTGCTTGGACATATTGTTGATACCGTTCTTTATTTTGAGGGTGACAAGAATATGTCATACCGTATTCTCAGAGCTGTCAAGAACCGTTTCGGCTCAACAAATGAAATCGGTGTTTTCACAATGGGGGATTCGGGTCTTGAGGAAGTCCCCAACCCCTCTGAAATGCTTCTTGAGGGCAGACCTAAAAATACTTCGGGAACATGCGTAATGTGCGTTATGGAGGGTTCAAGACCGATTCTTGCCGAAGTTCAGGCGCTCGTTACCCCCACGGGTTTCGGCACACCGAGAAGAATGACAAACGGCTACGATTTCAACCGTATGTCAATGCTTATTGCCGTACTTGAAAAAAGGGCAGGATATTATTTTGCAAATACCGATGTGTATCTCAATATTATCGGCGGACTTCGTATAAATGAACCGGCTTCGGATCTTTCTGTTGTTTTGGCGCTCGTTTCTTCACTTAAGGATATGATTCTCAAAGATGACGTCATCGCATTCGGTGAAATCGGACTTGCAGGTGAAATCAGGGGAGTCTCAAATGCCGCACAGCGAGTTAATGAAGCTGTCAGACTTGGTTTCAGGAAAATTATCATTCCTTATCATAACTATAAATCACTTCCTGATGAAGTGAAAAATCAGGCACAGATATGCGGAGTGAAAACAATACGTGATGCATTCACGGAGATTGTTCTGTGATGAAAAAATATGTTTTAGCAAACGGTCTTTCCGAAACAGCACTACGTAATCTTAATAATCAGGGAATTGAAGTAATCCGGACAAATGTTAACAATGCCGTGAATGAGCATATCTCATTTCATGCCGATATTTCGTTCTTTTTTGATGGTGATGATACACTCTTTATTGCCTCCGAAATGTCAGAATGTGAAAATATACTCAAAGACATTGTACCCATTGTGAAAATCATTCCCGAAAAGCTCGGAAATGAATATCCTTATGATGTTCTTCTTAACTGTGCTGTTGTCGGAAGAAATCTTATCTGCAATGTTGACACGGTATCACCGACTGTGCTAAAATATCTTAAAGAAAAAGGTTTCCGTATTGTTAATGTGAAACAGGGATATACAAAATGTTCTGTTCTTCCCATTTCAGAAAATGCACTCATTACCGATGACCCGTCAATTGCAAAATCGTGTATTTCAGCAGGGATTGATGTGCTGACTGTCTCAAAAGGCTCTGTCAGACTTGAAGGTTTTGATTACGGATTTATCGGCGGTGCTTCGGGCAGGATATCCGATGAAACAGTTGCATTCTGCGGTGATATTGACACTCATACAGATGCCGATAAAATCAAAGAATTTCTTAAAAAATACTCCTTGAAACATTTATCACTTGATGATAATAAATTATATGATATCGGAAGTATAATTCCTTTATACGGAGGTTAAAAAATGAAAAAGAATAACGCAAAAAATCCTCTTGCAACATTAATGGCTTTTACAACTCTTGCTGTTGTATGGAGAGCCGTAAAGCATGTTATTAAAAAATATCACAAAAAGCAAGAAATATTTTATTGAATGAAAGATCCCCTGAAAAGAGCAATTTCTTTTCAGGGGATTATTGTTTTATAAATAAAAAGTGTTTATACCTGTTTTTAATTCTTTTGTTATATTACCGAGAGTGAACACAGCATTTACATTTTCGGGTATTTCAATTGTTGCAGTATTATCCTTGTATTCAACGGAAATTTCCCCTTTGATTGTGTTGATTTTGCCTTTTGCAAAGCTGAGTTTATGAAGACATACGGGATTGATAACAACTTTGTCATATCTCACGCTGTTTTCAGCCTGACGGATGCCGAGAATATATTCAAACAGATATTTTGTAACAGCACCGAACATCGGATGACATTGTGAACGCACACCGTTCCAGTATTCAAGAAGAGTTGTGGCACCGCTCATTATCTGGGTGTAATATGATGTTTCTTCCTTGGATGTCAGAAGTGAGAAAGCTAAATCAGCGTTATTATTTTCAAAAAGTATTCTTGTAAGAATATCTGTTCCGAAAATGCCGGTATCATACTGCTTTGTTTTTGTGTAATGTTTGATAACGTTATCAAATGTTCTTTCATCACCGAGACCGATATCAACAGCGAAAGCATCTGCCCCTTGTTCGTTATCGGCAAAGTGACCGTTATCAGGATTGAAGTAAGCTTTTATAATTGCATTCTTTTTGATTTCGATTTTCTTTTCAATCTGTTCTTTGTATTCTGTTTTGCCGGTAACGTCACAAATTTCAAGGAAATTGAGCATTGCTTTAACAAAGAAATAAGTGTTTACAAAAGGCTGAGGAATTGTCATGCCGTTCATTTTGTTGAGCTGATTCTGTGTAGGAGCACACCAGTCACCGAGACACCATACACCGGGAAGGTCGCTAATTACAAGGTCATTCTCGCTGTGAGCATCCATGTAATCAAACCATTTGAGCATGCCGTCGAATGTGTCATCAAAAATTGATTTGTCCCCGTATGCCTTATAGTATTCATAAGGCACCATAACAATAGCACAACCCCATCCGCCGGGACCTCCGCCTGACGGTACAAATGGTGCTGTATACTGAACATGACCGGTCTTATCGTCCTGACAGTCAACGATATCGGCAATCCACTTTTTATAGAATTTCTGTGCATCAAGCTGCATCATTGAAGCGGCACAAGTGAGCTGACCGTCACCCGTGTAACCTCTTCTTTCTGTATGAGGACAGTCAGAGGGAATACCGCAATGCATATTTGCAAGCTGAGTTCTTATATATGCTTTATAAATATAATTGAGAATTTCATTACTGCATTCAAATGCTGATGAAACATTTACATCAGCATGAGTAACAGCGCATTCAATCACTTCACAGTCTCCGATAACTTCAAAATATCTGAAACACAGCCATGTGAATTCGGGATGAAGAATTCTTTCTTCATCGTCAGTTATGTAATCGGTATGCTGATCGTAAATGTGCATTTCATCAAGAGTACCGTTTTCGTTTAAAAGTTCGGAATATCTGATTTTTATTGTCTGAGCTTTGTTGCTTTTTATAACAGGGTAGCCGGTAAAGACTTCGCCCGCATCATAGATGTTGTTTCCGAGATATACGGGCTCTATTGTTCTTATCAGTCTGTCAGAAGGGCAATCCTGAATATACATCGGTGTGTCCGGAGCTTCAAAAAGTGTTACAGCATATGATACAGAGTCTTTCTTTGTGTAATCGTGTGTTTCACCGGTAATCATATTTGCTTCTTTTACATAATACTCTGAATATTCTGCATCTGAATCCGAAACAAAAACAGAATTGTTGTTATCATTGTGTTTTATGTTGATTTTCCAGCATATTTTTGATGTGCCGTAATCATAGAATTCATAAAACCCGGGTGCAAGATAAAATTCAACTTTATTTGTTCCGTCTTTTAAAAATTCGGTTATATCAAACTTCGGACAATACAGTCTGTGCGATAATTTATCTGTGAACTCAGCATCACCGTATTCAATATTGAATCTTTCTTCAAAATCGGTATTAAGAGGTAAAAACAGTTCATCTGTGACATTTTTTCCGTTAACTGTAAGTCTGAATGTACCGAAACAACCAACGGTTATTTCACCTGAACTTATATTTTCTGCGGTGAAGACAGAACTGATTATAACGGGATAATCCTTTTTGCCCGTTCCGACCCATTTAGCATCTTTTAAATCGGCTTTGATTAACATAAGAAAACTCCTTTTCACGGTCTTTATTTGAGTTTACCAATGTAAGTTTCAATTGTCAATATAAAAAAATAAAAAGCCATATTCTTTTTGAGAATATGACCTGTAATTTTATTCTTCTGTTTCATAATCCTGCCAGATGTAATCGGCACCGTCTGAAAACCAGTCATCGGCTTCATCACGGATTGTGTAAGGTATTTCATCAACAACTTCGATTTTTCTCAGTCTTGACCAGATTGAAGCATTGAGACTGAGTGTATATCCGCATCCCGAAGGAGTTCTCCAATCGGTAAGGGGAGCCTCGGGAAGTCCGAATGCGGCAAGGAGAGACATAATAATTCCGCCGTGTGTAATTATTGCAACCTCTCTTGTACCTGATTTGAGTACGCCTTCAACGATTTTTATGAAACCGTTGCATATTCTTGTGCTGAATTCGCTATTTGATTCACCGAAAGGCGGTCTTGCATCACTTCCGCCTTTGAGCCATTCAAGAAATGATTCTTCTTTTGAAAGTTCATCTGCAGACATTCCTTCAAAATCACCGAAATCATATTCAGCAAGCTCAGGAAGAATTATCGGTTCTTTGTCGGGATAAATTATCTGTGAAGTCTGTAAACATCTTCTGAGAGGGCTTGAGAATACTGCTTCAACTTCGGGATAATATCCTGTTGTGGATAAATCAATAAGCTGTTTTCTTCCTTCTTCGTTAAGGGGTTCATCAGTATGTCCTATATATCTGCCTTCAATGGCTCCGTCTGTCAGACCGTTTCTAATAAGATATATTTTATAATTTCTCACTTTAAATTATCCTTTACAAATTGTATATTCTGTTGTAAAATAATATACAACAAATATTACGGGGTGTCAAGTATGAGTGCCGATTTTGCATTAAGACTTTCTGATCTGAGAAAAGAAAAAAACATTTCTCAAAAAGAAGCCGCATCATGTCTGGGAGTATCTCAGGCTCTGTTATCTCATTATGAAAAGGGAATAAGAGAATGCGGACTTGATTTTCTTAAAAAAGCAAGCAGTTATTATGATGTATCAACAGATTATCTGTTAGGTCTTACCGAAAGCCGACACGGTCTTAATGATATTTATGCCGAAAATGAATTGTCATCAGACAGCGAACTGAGAATAAAAACGCTTTTCAGAGCACTTGTGAGTTTAAGCGATAAACTGAGTGCATCGGGTGATGCAGTTGAAAACCGTATAAAAGACGAAATCCTGCTTTCGGTTTACCGTTTTGCTTTGCTTGGTGTCAAGTACGGAATTACAGATAAAGAATGGTTTGAACTTGATTATAAAGACGGTGAACTTCTCGCTTCTGCAACGCTTGATAAGATGTTTTCAGGAACAAGGCAGAAAGACAAATCATCTGCACATGCTTATATTGAAGAGCCTGAATTTCTTAAAACTGTAATTTCAGCTTCGGAAGAGCTTCTCCGTGAAAGATATAATAAAATGCTCGGAAATAAAAATAATTAAAGGAGTCCCGAAGGACTCCTTGATTTTTTATTCAGTAGCTTCTTCAGTCTTGGGTTCCCATGTTGAATTTCCGAGCCAGTCGAATTCATAGTTCTTTTCGTCTGTAAGACGGAAGTTAATCTGAAGGTCGCCGTAATCAGCAAATGAACCAGTTGCTGTTGCAACTGCGGCTACATCAGCAACGATTTTTATATTGAATGATGTGATTCTGCCTGTGCATGCAAATTTACCGTCGTCCTGCTTTTCAAGCTCAACACTGAGGTTAATTGTGCTGTATACGTTATTTTCTTCATCAGCAACATAGTTAACTGTGTAGTCATTGATTGTTGCATAATCCTTGCTTTCAGCATTCATGTTTTCAAGAACTTCAGTCTTTACTCTTGTGCCGAAAACGTTTTCAACTGTTTCAACTGTATTGTTGAGTTTGATTGAAATGTTGAGGTTGTTGCCGTCTGCATAGCTTTCTGCTCTTATAACATCATCTGCTGTAAGTGAAACGAGAGTGTTGTCATAAGGATAGATAACAGAGTCGAATGATGTGTTCATATCACCGAAACCGATAACGGGGATTGATGTATCAATACCGCCGAGGATTCTGTCTTTAAGAGCCTTTGCAGACTTGTTGAGAGCTTCAAGTGAACCGTCTTCTGTTGCAGTAGCTGATGCTACATCATATTTGAGAATGTTGATGTTGTCAACATGAAGTGATTCGTCTGTCTTAAGACCGGGTTTGTCTTCTGCAGTAAATGTGTCTGCAAGCTGAACCTTTGTGATGATGTCGTTATAGAAAGCAATAATTTCTGCTTCTGAAACGGGAATTGCATCACCTACATCAATTGTAGCACCTTTGAATTCTTCGCCTTCCTCTTCCTGAGTACCTGAACATGATGCAAATGTGAACATCATTACAAAACAGAGAAGAATAGCTGTGATTACGGTAAATCTTTTTTTCATGAAAGTTACCCCTTTCGGAATTTGTGGAAATTTGATAAATCAATAATCTGATTATAGCACATAATTATTAAATTTACAATAGGTAAATCAATAATTATCGCAAAGACCTTTTTCATCAAAGATGTAAGCTGCTTCAAGAGCGATTTCAACACCTTTTTCGATTGTCTTGAGGTCAATTATATCAGCAGTATCTCTTCTTGTGTGATAATATCTGGGAGGTCCGGGATTCATCGCTGCAAGAGAAACGCTGGGGATTCCTGCCTGAGTCATTGCTGCCGCATCTGATGCACCTGCGAAGATAACAGAATATTTCATTTCAATGCCTGCATTCTGAGCAGCCTTTTTGAGAAGCTTGCATGCTTTTTCATCATGTTTTGTAAGACCTGACATATCTCTGTTGTAAATAAACATATCGTCATAATCTTTGAATGTATCAAGAGCAACGAAAACAGTTTCAATATCCTTGCATTCCTGACCGTGTCTCTTTGCATAGTCCTTTGTGCCTCTGAGACCTGCTTCTTCACTTCCTGAGAAGAAAGCAACAACTTCTGTGTTTTCAAATCTCATGTCGTTGTCATCCATGAATTTGAGTACAGCCGCACCAACCATACAACCTGAGAGGTTGTCGTTTGCACCGTCAACGCATGTGTTGTAATCAATGAAGAAGAAAAGAAGAACAAAAGCGGGAAGGAAAGCAAGTCCGACCCATGAATACCATGCAATACTTTCAACTGAAGGGACAATAAGATTTCCCTGAACAAGGCTGACAATACTGAAAACAATGTTCCAGCCGAGACCGATTGCGGCATAGATAAACACAAAATACATCATGCCGGGGCCTACAAGATGAGTATAACGCCATTCAAAAGATGAATCGGCATGTCCTGCAAAAATGATTCGTCTTTTAACTTCGCCTTTGGGCTTTCTTGTAACATATGTATTGTGTGATGTCTGTTTTTTGAAAAATCTGTCAAGGAATTCTTTATAGAAAAGGAATTCACCCATAAGGCATACTGTTGCAATAAGAGCAAGAATAAGTGAAACAAGAGGCATGTTGAACAGCATGAATAATGCCGCCGCAAAAAGAAGAACACCGTCTATTTTTGTCCATGCGAAAAAGCCTCTGTTTGCTATCTGAAATGACTCTGTTGTTACTTCGTCACCGGCTTTGCCTATCTGTTTTGCCATAAATTCTTCGGCTTTGAGCTCTGCCTCGCTGCCTGAAGGTCTGGGACCGATATCTTTGCAAACTTTTTTGATTGTCCATGCGGCAAAGTTTGCACATTCTCTCAGTTTTGATTTGTACTGAGGACCGCAATCTTGTGGTTTCATTATTTTTTCCTCCAATTTAAATATATATATAATATTATCATAAATTATATATGCTTGTCGATTGTTAATAAATATAAATTATTACACAATATATTGTGCAATTTTACTATAGAATACAATTGACATATATCTTTGTGTAATATATAATTGATTATGATAATTAAATCGGAGTGAAATTAAATGGATAATAAAAATTCGGTGTTCAGCAGATTTATCAATAATAAAATTGCAGTTTGCATTACAATAATTGTATTACTTATCGGTTTGTTTGTCGGTGTTTTCTTTCTGACAACATTTATTTATGAAAACAGTACGGGAAAAGAACCTGTTTCTGATGAATCGGATGTTACAACAACTCAGAAAACGGAAGAAACTCCACTCGGAAATCTTCAGGTTGAGTCTACGGCAGATACTGAAACAACAACTCATCCCGAAACAACAACAGCAAAGAAACCTCCCGCGGAAGAAGATATCCCCGGAAATACGGCTTATCCCGCAGATGATGCTTCATGGAAACTCATCTGTCTTAATAAGAACAGATATATCGGCTCATCTGTTGAAAAAACAATTAGTCTTTCATATGTTGCAGGTTCGGGTGAACTTATGGATTCAAGAGCCGCAAGGGCATATGAGAAGATGTATGATGCCGCCGCCGCAGACGGGATTTATCTTACACCCTGTTCAGGTTACAGAAGTTATTCAACTCAGAAAAGACTGTATTATGAGTTCTATAATGAATATATAAATCAGGGTTATTCGTCAGAAGAGGCTCATGCACTCACTTCAAAAAGAAGAAATCCTCCCGGAAGCTCAGAACACAATATAGGTATATGTATGGATATAATCTGTGCTTCAAGTTCTGCAAATTTCCAGAATACCGCAGCTTATGAATGGCTTGATACAAATGCTCATAATTACGGCTTTATTCTCCGTTATCCCGAAGATAAAGTTGCCGTAACAGGTGTTAAATATGAACCCTGGCATTGGCGTTATGTCGGTGTTGAAAATGCCGCCGCAATCAAAAACAGCGGTCTTTGTCTTGAAGAATATCTCGGTGTTTCATAAATTTGAAAAAATTGCTTGACAAACCGATTTTATTCTGATATACTTACTAAGTCTGTTATATAGTAACAGATACCCTTGCTCCCGTAAGGGGGCCAAAGTCCAGAAGGAGGTGCAACTAATGTCAAAAGCTAACTACCAAGCAGTCGTAATCTTCTCAGTTAAGAACGGTGACGATAAAGTCGCAGGTCTTGTAGAGAAGTTCAAGGCTCTTATCGAAGCTAACGGTACTCTTGACTCAGTTGATGAATGGGGCAAAAGAAGACTTGCTTATCCCATCAACTACGAGAACGAAGGCTACTATGTACTCTACACATTTGAATCAGAGCCCGAATTCCCCGCAGAGTTCGAACGTGTTATCAACATCACAGATGACGCTGTACGTACAATGATCGTTAAGGTCGAGAAGACAGCAGCTGTTGAAGAAACAGCTCCCGCAGCAGAAGCTGCAGAATAATTTCCTTATGAAAGGATGTTTCAAATGCTGAATAGTGCTATTATCATGGGCAGACTCACTACTGACCCCGAGCTCAGAACAACATCGTCAAATATTTCATTTGTCAGATTCTCAGTAGCTGTTGACAGAGCTTATCAGAAACAGGGAACAGAAAGACAGACTGATTTTATCAATGTTGTCGCATGGCGTCAGACAGCTGATTTTGTATCAAGATATTTCCGTAAGGGTCAGATGATTGCTGTTCAGGGTTCAATTCAGACAGGTTCTTATGAAAAAGACGGTGTCAGAAGACAGACCTTTGAAATCGTAGCCGATAATGTAAGCTTCTGCGGCTCAAAGAATGAGTCAGGTGCTGCTCCGGCTGACAGATACCCCACACCTGCCGCTCAGCCCGCATCCTTCCAGAACAACTCTGCAGATGATTTTGCAGGTGTTGATGCAGTGGAAGATGATCTTCCGTTCTAAATTATAATAGGAGGTTTACCGTAATGGCTTACGATAAAGAAAAGGGCGGACGTCCCGGCAACAGAAAAGGCCGTAGAAAAGTCTGCACATTCTGCGTAGAAAAGGCAGAATTTATCGATTACAAAGATGTGGCTAAGCTTCGCCGTTTCACATCTGAAAGAGCAAAGATTCTTCCCAGAAGAATCACAGGCACATGTGCAAAGCATCAGAGAGAGCTTACAACAGCTATCAAGCGTGCACGTCAGATTGCTCTTCTTCCTTACACAAGCGACTGATAAGTCAGATATTAAGGTAGTCCTTCGGGGCTACCTTTTTTTTTGCAAAAATATTGCAACATTTATGTTATCTGTATATAATATTAATAAAATATGTAACGGAGGTTGCTTATGAATATATGTGTTTACGGTGCTGCAAGTACAAAGATTGATAAAAGCTATATCACAGCCGTTGAAGAGCTTGGAGAAAGCATGGCAAAACAAGGTGATAATCTTGTTTTCGGAGCAGGCGGAAACGGTCTGATGGGTGCAGCTGCAAGAGGAGTTAAACGAGGCGGAGGTAAAATCACAGGTGTTATTCCTCACTTTTTCAGAGATGAAGAAATCGAAGAAATATACGGTGAATGTGATGAATTGATATTTACCGAAACAATGCGTGAAAGAAAAGCAAAGATGGAAGAACTTGCTGATGCATTTATCGTTGTTCCCGGTGGTATCGGAACATTTGAAGAGTTTTTTGAAATTCTGACTCTTAAACAGCTCGGAAGACACGATAAGCCCATTGCAATATATAATGTGAACGGTTTTTATGATAACATTGAAAAACTTATGTATGATGCAATGAACGAAAAATTCATCCGTTCAAATTGCCGTATGTTATATATGATTTTTTCTGATATTGATGAAATGTTTGCGTATGTACACAGAAGTTCATCGCTGGGACTTACCGTTCATGATCTTAAAGACGGATAATATAAAAGGTGATTGATATGAAAATTTATGATGTTGCAACTTACGGAGCAATAGGTGACGGAAAAAACAATGATGCCAAGGCTATTCAGACAGCCATTGACGAATGTTCTGAAAACGGCGGCGGCAGGGTAGTTCTGGAAAGCGGAAAAACATACTACAGCGATTCGATTCAGCTTAAAAAGAATGTTGAACTTCATTTGCAGAAAGGTTCAGTTCTTCGTGCAACTTCCGATATAAACGGTTATATAAGACCTTGCAAAATGATAAACGATCCGAAAACAGCATTGGTCGGCAATCCCGTAACAGGTAAACCTTCATTCGTTTTTGTTTACGGATATGAAGCTGACGGATGCTCAATAACTGGTGAAGGAACAATCGACGGCAACTGCTATGCTTTTGTCAAAAGAAAAGATCAGTATTATGTGACAGGTGATTTTTATCCCCGTCCAACAACAATTTATATAGAAAAGAGTAATAATATTTCATTCAGAGATATAACTATTACTAACGCACCTTTCTGGACACTTCATCCTGCAGGCTGTGACGATGTTCTTATTTCTCATATAAGAATTCTCAATCCTCTTGATGTTGCAAACAGCGACGGTATTGATCCCGATCATTGTTCAAATGTAAGAATTATCAGCTGTCATGTGACATGTGCCGATGATTGTATCTGTCTTAAGACAACAAAAGGCAACAGCGAATACGGACCTTGCGAGAATATAATAATTTCAGATTGTACTCTTACTTCAACTTCTGCCGCAATCAAAATCGGCACAGAGGGTGTGGGGGATTTCAGAAATGTAATTGTAAACAATTGCATTATTTCAAAGAGTAACAGAGGTCTTTCAATTCAGATACGTGACGGCGGAAATGTTGAGAATGTTACATTCTCGAACTGCATTGTTGAAACACGCAGATTCTGTTCCGATTGGTGGGGAACAGCTGAGCCTATAACAATTACATGTTTCAGACGAGATGAAAACACCGTTGCAGGTCATATTAAAAATATCAGATATTTCAATGTTACCTGTAAAGGCGAAAACGGTGTGCTTATTTATTCATCACCAGAAAATCCTGTTGAAAATGTTGTTTTTGAAAATTGTAATATACATATGGAAAAAACGTCAAAATGGGATTGCGGTCTTTATGATTTAAGACCTTGCATTGACCACGGTATTGAACAGTCTGATAATTCAGCTTTCTACATCCGCAATGCAGAAAATGTGCGTATCGAAAAAACATCAGTAACCTGGGGCAGAGAGCCATATAAATTTTATAAGCACGCTATTGACGGCGAGAACATAAAATGTCTTGAGCTTTGCAGAAACAATTTTACTGCTCCCGATGAACAGACAATAAAACTTGACAATGTTTCTCTTGTCAAAAGCTGAAATATTTTTGATGAATTTGTAAAATTGTTCTTGACAAATCGGTTAGCTGATGCTAATATAATTAATGGTTAGTTGATGCTAACTGATTTTTGTGTACCATTTGGTTAGTCTGTGCTAACCAATTCTCAACGGAGGAATATATATGAAAACTCTCAGAGAAGCTAAAATCGGTGAAACGGTTACCGTTGTGAAGCTTCATGGTGAAGGTGCCATAAAAAGACGTATCATGGATATGGGTATTACAAAAGGCGTAAGTATCTATGTCAGAAGAGTTGCTCCTCTCGGTGATCCTATTGAAGTTACGGTTAGAGGATATGAGCTGTCTTTGCG
>JAZSPR010000133.1:0-31469 GCA_045537555.1 Acutalibacteraceae bacterium
TGAATTCACCATAGCAAAGGTTGATACTGAGGCAAAAGAAATTATTTCTAAAAAAATTTACCGTAGATAAATACTGTAAACAATCCTCCCGAACAATGTGTAAACAATCCGTACTTGACAGTGGGCATCGGTCCCTACAAAGTTTGTTTTTACATAATATTAATGGGTCAAAGGGCGAAGCCCTTTCCTCAATTGAGCATTGCGCATTGAGAATTGAGAATTTTTGTCGGGCATCAGCCCGACAAATTATTGTTTACTCTTCAGTTTGTTTCCCTAAAAACGATGCCGCAACCTGAGCGAGTTTAATTTCAGACTGAGTAGGCGCCGTGCCGTTTTCATTAAAAAGCAGAATAACAGCACCCGACACATCACCGCCGCCGACAATAGGATATGCAATTGCGGCATTACGGTCAAGACCTTCAACGGGCATAAGCACACCCTTGTCACTTCCTGCCACAAAGCTTGAACGGTTTTCCATAATTTCCTCAAGCTCCTTTGAAATATGACGGTCCATTGTATCTTTTTTTGAAAGACCCGAGCATGAAATAACATGGTCACGGTCTGTTATGATTACGGGCATTCCTGTCGCCCTGTGAAGCACTTCCGCATACTGTGAAGTAAACTCCGAAAGTTCACCCATGGGCGAATACTTCTTAAAAATAACCTCACCGTCAGCATCTGTATAAATTTCCAAAGGGTCACCCTCACATATAACATTGACACCGTAAACCTTGTCTCGATGTTTATTACTCATCTGGACTGTCTGGTTTGATTCGATATTTACGATGTCACACTTAAAATTTACGGTATCCTCTATAACATCAAGATTGTCGCTGTTGAGAATATTTTCAATGTCGTTCTTCAGCTTTACATGAATGTTATCATCATACACATATATCTTATCAATTATAAATAATAAATCCTGCTTATCAAGATTGTCTTTTTCAAGAATTTCATCAAAGATATTAAAAATATTTTTCGCAAGTCGGTTTATTTTTCGAATGTTGTTTTGTCTTGTATGCACCATTTCTATCTGATATCTGATTGCATCGATTTCCCTGTCGCTGTTAGATATCATTTCCGTATACATTTCTTCATAATATGATTCTTTATCCGGGTATTTCATAATCATCTTTGACTGCATACGAATATTTACTTTTCTTAATTCAATTGCCTCTTCAAGTTCCTTTTCAAGCTTTTTGATTGAATTTGAATCTGTTTCAATATGTTCTGCTTCCTTTGATATTAACTCCTGCAGATTTTCAATCATTTTAGCCGATGTATTTTTTAAATTAGAAAGATACAATTTTACGACATTATCCAATGTCGATATTTTAACAAAATGACTGGTGCATGCCTTGCGACCGTGTTTATGATAAGCTCCGCATCTGTAAGCGTCGTTTTCCTTTCGACTCATTGGGAACATAGGACTTCCGCAGTCGCCACAGACCAATAACCCTGAATACGCATTTGTATATTTTTTTATACCTCTGTAATTATCTCTCGTTCTTTTTTTGAGTTGCTCCTGAGCAACTGCAAATGTTTTATAATCAACAATAGGCTTATGATGATTTTCAAAAACAAGATGCTCTTCTTTGTCTTTTCTGATGTCAGCTCCGTTGATTTTTTTTCGAGTGTATTTTCCCTGACGAAGAGTGCCGATATAGAAATCATTCTGAATCATGCTCTGTATAGTAGATGTACTCCATATAGTGCTTGCTTTTATATTGTGTTTTTTTTCTTGAGCATCTTTTCTTTCAATCTCGCACATTTTCGGCGTTGAAATTTGTTGTTCGGTCAGATAATGTGCTATTTTTTTATAACCCCAACCATTGTTATAAAGTTCAAAAACCATTCTGACTATTTCTGCAGCAGAAGGGTCTATTGAGAACTTCATGTTTTTTGTATCAGTCAGAACATATCCGTAAGGAACTGCACATATCCAGTTGCCATCCTGCTGTCTTCTTTTTACAACATTTTTTACTTTTTTTGATGTTTCGGTAACAGGCATTTCGTTTATGAAGAAATGCATCTGAATTTTCATCCAATCTTCATACTTCGGATAATCAACACCGTCACCGATAGCAATTATTCGCAGACCTGATTCAACAAGGTCCTCTATTTCCGCAAGTCCTCTGCTGTTTCTTCTTGAAAATCGGGATAAGTCTTTGACGATGAGTATATCATATGTGCCGTTAAGCAGTAAAGGACGCATTTTCTGATATCCCGGTCTTTGTTCAAATGTATATCCCGATTTATCTCTGTCTTCATAAAAGGTATAATCTGCACCTTTGAAATTTCTTTCAATATGGTCCTTTATAATCAACTTCTGGTTTTCAATTGATACATTTTCATTATTCTTTTCATCATCAACAGAAATTCGGCAGTATGCTGCTATGTTGAGTTTTTTAGCCATGTTATCCCTCCGTTTAATAGAAGTTTCTGACAACATTGTAGCAAGTATTCAGCAGAACGTCAATACTTCAATGTTTTACAGTTAAGTAAAAAAGAATCAGCCGTCAGAGAAAAAATCTCTGACAGCTGATTGCTATGATTATTCAGTTTTAAAGATGAGAATATGTATCAATGCATTACGCATTGAGGAGTTCAGGAACACTTTCATTTCTGACTTTAAGGTCATAGTTGTGTTTCATAAGCATATACATATTATCTTCCATACTTTCTTCGCCTGCTTCATAAACAACGGGAAGATAGTTCTTTCTCTTCCATGCCTTGAATTCGGGCTTTAATGAATTCATAAAATCTGTATCTGCGGCTTCAGCCTTGCTTACCCAGAATGCCGCTATCTTCATTGGCTTTTCCTGAACATCAATTCTCATCTTCTCACCTCATTTCTGAAATTGTAGTTGTTGTTAATATTTACGTTTGTGGGGTTTGTTATGCAGGTTTTAATCATAATCTGCTCTCCAATCATCTTAAATTTAACAAATTATGATTTTTGAAAAGCATGCAAAAACTCTATAATAAAATTTTTGAGAAAATCACAAAAAATATTGCACAAAGTTTTTGGTAATTTCTTGTGCATAATCGACAAAAGAAGGTAAATGTAAAAAAAGAGCAGGAAAAAAATCCTGCCGTATAATTTAAAATATAACATTGCCTCGGCGGTCAATCTTTTTCCCGGCCTTAAGATAGTCATATATCTCTATCAATCTTGTTTTGCCGGCATAAATAAAAACTTCATTTTCCGTGCTTGGCGGAGTTGCACGGTTCTGAATCGTATATTTAATACCGTTTAGTTCAAATTCGTAACTATTATAATTGTACGAAGGTTTTATATTATTTTCTTTGCAAAACTTCTCAATCTCTCGCATCGTCCTCTTGTACTCTGTAATTTTTTTTTGGCTAAGTTTGTACTTGCTTTTGTGACCGTAATAACTCATATGTTATTTCCTCCTAATTAAATATTGAATATTTGATTCGAATTAATTATGAAAGATTTTTTCAAGTTGACGTTTTTTTAACAAAAAATATTGCACAAACTTTTTGGTAGTTTCTTGTGTATATATTACAAAGAAAGGTAAATTTACTCCAAGAACAGTATTTTCAGGCAAAAAAAACTGACTGAAACTGAGAAAATCAGAAACAGTCGGTTTTCTGTATTTTTGTGTCAAATAAATGAAAAGTGTAAAAATGTACCCGACATTCGCTCATAAAAGTGTAACAAACGGGCAATTATTCCCTCATAAAAGTGTAAAAACGACGAACTTTAAAAAAAATAAGCTACTCACTTGCTTTGTGAGTAGCTTTTGTTATTATTTCTTCTGCAGCAATTTTGCTCTGTTCTGAATCTGACTTTCGATAAGTCTGAGTCTCTTTTCAGGAAGATTGTATCTGGGATGTTTCTTGAATCTGAACTCTGTCAGTTTTCTCAAACCGTTTCTGTGTTCAGCTGTCAGGACTTCTTTCGCTGATTCGATAAAATCATCATACACACAAGGAAGAAGTGTTTCTGCATACTGACCGAATGCTTTTTCTGATTCCAAATCATCTCGTGCTGCGAAATTAAAAAGAGAATTACCATGGTCAAAAAGAGGTGCAGGAGCAATGATTTTATTTGTGTGATTATCAACAAGGAAACCGAAATTGCCGAAATGTCTGTCTGTATTGAAAACCAGAGCATCAAAAACAATCATATCGTTAAGTGCCTGCTCAAATTTTTCTCCGAGCTGTCTGTAATATTCTCTGACGGCTTGCATTCCGCCTGTTGTGATAATCCTTCCTGCAGGAATATATGAAACATCTTTGCTTGTGAAGAGTTCACAAGTTGAACAAAGTTCACCTTTCCACTGAGATAAACCATAGTTTATGGCATTGATTCCAAGCGTATCGGCAATCTGAGCTGCATAAAATTCTGAATAAGGCTCATTGCCCGTATTTGATGCTCCGCTTGTTCCGCCTTTATACAGTTTTATGGTGCCTTCAGTTCTTCGCCAACATTTCGGAAGCATACCGTTTGTTGTGAATTCAGGACATGAGGCAAGAGAAGTACGGATACTGCTGCCATAACCTGTAAATGCGATAAGTGCAAGAATCTGACTGAATCTGTTATCATACAGATTGAATTTTTCAAAAGTTCCGTCAAAACCTTCTTCGACAACCCAGTAACAGTCATTCAGAGAAAGACCTTTTGATACCTTAATTATGTTCATTGGTCTGTTGATGTTAAGACCACATTTGCTAAGGAAGTTATGAACATAGGCTCTGTTTTTAGGGATAGTTCTGTGACGAAGCCATTTTGTCAATCCATCATTGTCAGCCTGAAGGTCAAGAGGTAATAAATCTTTATTTTCTTCATTTACCCAATATATATTTATGTCAGGAGTGTTGCTGTTTTCAGCTGCAGAAAAACGAAGCAGCACTGTATTAAAATGTCTTAATTCATAATTCACTGAAAAAACCTCCTTGACATATTTATATTTAGTATATCACGATTATTACAATAAATCAATTCTTTTATGATTATCCGGCCATCAGTTTTTCTGTTGCATAATGCAAAACCCAATAATACGCACTGAAATAACTATACTATTTATACATGATACGCAGTTTAAGAAGCTTTTGCAGTAGATTATGCAAGTTAACGGTTATATGAGGGTTGAAAACCTGAATATAAACGGCTAACTCTGAAACCGTATACGGAATCCTGACGAAAGTCAGGATTTTCTTTTTTGTTGCACGATAATATTTAATATGATAAAATATAATAAAACGGCAAATGCATCTGAAAGGTTGAGTTTTATGGTAACAGAAAAAGAAATGGCTGAAAGAAATTTTTCAGTTTCAGGTGGCGAACGAAAAGCATCGTATCATGTAACACCTGATGAAATGAAAAGATTTGCTGTTAATGCAGATTTGAATAATAAGGTATATAAAAAAATAGATGATTATACAAAAAAACATAATATCAAGCCCAAATATGACGGACTTGAAGAAATATGTCAACTCAGTGCTTCTACATTAAAGAAAAGCTGCAGCGGCACAATCCGAATCACACGACTGTTTCTTTATAAATTAACAGTCGGTCTTAAAATGGATGTCGATGAGGCAAACGAACTGTTTGCTCTTTGCGGCGGCGAGCTGGATGAAAATTTTCACGAAGATTATGTCTGCTACAAAGCATTGAAAGATAAAGATGATATAATCCATTTTATCGACCAGTTCAATCATTATGCAAGAGAATATGACTCTCATCAGGAAGGCGACAAACTGAAAAAATTTGAATAATAAAAAAGGGGAGAACATCTCCCTCGAAATTCTTTATTTCCTATGTTATCTTTGTGTCAACACAGACGCAGGCAATACAGCGTCAGGAAAGAAAGGAAGATTTTTATGAAACCTATTATTTTTGCACGAATCGCAGACATGGAGTATTACAGAGGTATAACAGAAAATGATAAACCTCATAACGGTGGTTCTTATGTACATGAAACAGGCGAAGCTCATGAGTGCTACAACTTTGACCCTGTTGAATTTGATGAAAATGATTTTTGTCTCGGATTCGTAATGCTTATCGGCAACTCAAAAGAAACAGATATTCAGATAAGACTTGAAAACATAATAGGATGCAGTGCCTGTAAAAAAGAGAATGCTATTGAAGGTGTAACGGTTGTATGGTGTGCAACACCTGAAAACAGTCAGAATACACGGGTTGTTGGCTTTTATAAAAATGCTACGGTTTACCGTTATCCTCAGCAAGTAGAATTTATTGACGAAAATGGCGAAGTGTCTTATTTACAGCAATTCAATTTCATAGCTAAAAAGGAAGATTGTGTTCTTATTCCCCGCCATGACAGATACACCAAAAGTGAATGGTATATTCCTTTAAGCGGAAAACACGGATATACTTTTGGTTTTGGTCGTTCTCATATCTGGTATGCCAACAGCGAGAAAAAGAATCGAGCTGAGCAGGAATTTGTTGAGAGAATGATTAAAAGCATCGATAATTACAAAGGCAAGAATCTTATTGATGAGGAGGTTGTCTGAAATGAAGTTTTCATGGGAAAAATTTGACCCGTCATTTCTTAAAACAGTACTTCTCGCAAGTGATGAATTTACAGATGAACATGCAGACATAAGACAGGAAGATGATATAATCGGTCTTGTCGCAAGAATGAATATAATCTGTGATTATCCCGACAAGAAGTTTATAATGAAATACAGAAATATCATTGAACAGGATTTATTGAAGCATTATCCTGAAGAAGTGAGAAAAATCTGTAAATCAGTCGGTATTACAGGAGCTTCATTCAATATCAAGCAGGCTAATATGACAAAAAAGCCTCTTTCTGCATCACTTATCGGTGCGTACATTGCGGCACTTCTTGATATCAGCGGTATGGATATAGCTCTTAATGAATACAGTAGATTCAGATATACCGTTGCACTCAATATGGCTGAAACTCAGGCAGAAGATGTTCCGTTGTATGATTTTCAGAAGGATGCCGTAAAATCACTGAAGAATCATTTCTTAGATAAAGATAACACCTCAGGTATGTTGGTTATGCCCACAGGCAGCGGTAAGAGCAGAACTGCTGCATATTTTCTCATAAGAGAAATGATTAGCCGTGGGTATCAGATTTTGTGGATAACTCACAGGTATATGCTTATTGACCAGGCTGCAGAATGTTTTTATAAATTTGCAGGACTTGCAAAAGAAGAAAATCCGAAAATCAGAGATTACCGAATTAATTGCATCTCAGGAGAGCACAGGAGCATTAAACAGGTTGATGACAGCGAAATTATTGTTGCAAGTATCAGTTCAATTTGCAGAAACAAAGAGCATTTAAGAAGAATTCTCGGCAAAAAAGTAATGATTATTGTTGATGAAGCGCACCATACCTTTGCTCCCACATATCAGGATGTTATAAAATTTATCAGAAAATGCAGAAAGAACACTAAACTTCTCGGTCTTACGGCGACTCCTGTCCGTGCAAATGAGAAGGACAGCGCAAAACTTCTTGACCTGTACGATAAAAGCATTGTTTTCAATGTATCAATGAGTGACCTGATTGCGAAAGGCATTCTTGCTGACCCCCATTGCAGCAGAATAAAAACAGGTGAAAATTTTGAACCCGATATCAGCGAGGAAGAAAAAATCCACATCTGCAAAAAGCACGACCTTCCCGAATCACTTGTCAGCAAGATTGCATCATCTCACGCTCGAAATCAGATTATTGTAAAAGAGTTTATCGATAATAAAGCAAAGTACGGAAAGACCCTCATTTTTGCAATGAATGTTGTGCATTGCCGTCTGCTTTGCGAAGAACTTCAGAGTAAAGGCATAAAGTGCGGTCACATATATTCAGGTAAAGAAGATAACAGTGCTGTTATTGATGCATTCAAAAATAATAAGTTTGATGTTCTTGTGAATGTGAATATTATGACTGAAGGCTCAGATGTCCCTGATATTCAGACTGTTTTCCTTACAAGACCGACACAGAGCGAAGGTCTGCTTATGCAGATGATTGGCAGAGGTATGCGAGGAAAATATTCAGGCGGTACCGAAACCGTGAATATTGTTGATTTCTATGACCAGTGGGATACTTTCAATGCATGGCTTAATCCCGAATGGCTTATTATCGATGAAAAATCTGAAGAAGAAATACCTGAATTCAGAGAATACAAGAAACGTCTTTATGAAGAATATGACTGGAAAGAATGCAAAGAAGTCTATAATTCATTACAGGCAAAAGCAAAACCATACGGAAAATCAATATCTTTACCGGTCGGCTGGTACACATTGATTGATGAAGAAGGCGAACTTCACAGAATGCTTATTTTTGAAGACCAGATGAAAGGTCTTCTGGCTATGAAAAATAACAAAGCGTTCTGGCTTAAAAATTCAAGCATTACTGCCGAAGATATTATACAGAAATATTTTTCATATTTCTGTACAAGGCCTTCTGTTTATGATATGGAACTGCTTATTGATAATATCAGAACCTGCGAAGAAAGTCCGAAATTGAGACCATTGGGTGAACGGAAAAATATAGACCCTTATTATGTTTCTGTGAAAGCGGAAGAAGCAGGTGAAGATGTATTCAGTTTTGCTTCTGTAATTTATGAACAGTCTGATGTTGTCCGTGATTTATACGGCAGTGTTGAAAATTATCAGATGGAAGTATGCAGAGCTAAGATTTATAAAGGTAAGAATGCAATTTTAGGTCTTAAGGTTGAAGAACTTCCTGTTGAACTTATCCCCTTTGACCGTACACCGTATTATAATCTTGATGAACTTGTTCAGGAAGTCAAAGATGAGATGTTCGGCGGTGTATATGACGGTATCGGACCTGTCAACTGGACAGACAGAGCATATAAAATGTATTACGGAATTTATTATCACGACGACCATTCAATATTTATCAATTCAGTTCTTAACTCAAAGGATGTACCGAGAGAAGTTGTAAAGTTTGTCATCTATCACGAGTTTTTACACAGAGACAACCATTCTCACGATAAATTTTTTAAAGCTGAAGAACATAAGTATCCGGATTTTGAATACCATGAGGCATTCCTTATGAACAATATGTATCAGTTTGATATTAAGGAATGGTAAATACTTTTTTGTCATACAAACACTTCCTCTTTTCACTCTCTTATTGAAAAACAGCCTACAGATTTATTCTGTGGGCTGTTTTTCTGCATATATGAACTTAATGTAATTTTTCTTTATAAACAAGATACATACTTCATAATTAAACTGATATAAAAGATAATTTGGTAAAGATTTTAAGAAAGGAGCAACAGTAACAAAACAGGTCAGGAAACACAGCATCCATAAGCTGTTCAAAAAAGTGGGTATGAATTTTTTCTTTACCATTATTAAAAATGAAAGGGGTGAATGTATGGGACACAAGAATAAAAAGTCTCTTGTATGTCAGGTTTCCGAGAATCTAAAATCAAAGCTGGCTATCGGTGAGAGTAAGCATAACGATAAAATCAATGGCATAGATTCAAGAAATAAAATATACAGTTTTGGCACCTATAACGCATATTTGCAACAGTCTGTGCAATTCGTTAAATGGTGTAAGACTAAGCATAAATGCAAGACACTTGATGAATGCAAGCAATATGCTGATGAATATCTGAAATTAAATATTGACAAAGGTATGTCGCCATATACCTTAAAGTTGCAAGTGGCGGCATTATGTAAACTGTATTCTTGTTCTTCTACTGAGTTTATTCCGACACCACCTCGAAAAAGAAAGTATATCACCCGAAGTCGCAATACAAATATAAAATGTGAAACAGACTTTGAACGATTCTGCCTTTGCACCGGATTAAGAAGACGAGAGATAACAGCATTACGAGGTTCTTCTCTGATTGAAGAAAACGGACTGTATTATATTGCAGTTCACAACGGCAAAGGCGGAAGAAGGCGTATTGCTGAAATTGTCGGAATCCCTGAAGACATAGATTTTGTTGTGAAGATAATGAAAAAAGCTGAAAACCGTAAAGTTTTCAGCAAGATTCCTTGTTGTGATATACATGCCATGAGAGCAGCCTATGCGAAAAAGATGTATGACAAATACGCCCGTGGCAGAGATGAGTACAAAAATGAACGGCTCATACTCTATCACAATCGTCTTGTCACTACATATACAAATAAGAGTGAAGTGCAAGAATATTACAACCCAGACGGCACTCTGAAGAAAGGTTTCACAGATGTTCGCACAGCTTACCATTGCCGAGACGACAAAAAACACACCTGCTATGACAGATTAGCATTATTAAAATGCTCTCAAAACCTCGGACACAATCGTGCTTCAATTGTTGCCGACCACTACCTTTGGCAATAACTGTTCTTATATATTTTATCCATATATGCAAGTTTGTATATATGGATATTTTTTTGCCATAAAATAAAAAAATAAGCAGACAAATCTTTGAATATTCAAACTTTTTGTTGAATTTGCAAAATTCGTATGATAGAATGAATCTTGTATATAATAAATATTTTTTAAGAAAGCAGGAACAAAAATGTCTGTAAGTTATAAAAAATTATGGCATATGTTGCTTGACAAAAATATGAAGAAAAAAGATTTGCAGGAAGCTGCTCAGTTAACAAGTTATGCAATGCATAAATTAAGCCGGGATGAAAATGTAACAACAGAAATTCTCGGCAAAATCTGTGTAGCTCTTGAATGCAATGTGGATGACATAATGGATTTTATCCCTGAAAGCCAAGGTGAATAATATGGGTATCAGTAAAAAACTTGAAATTATATATCACAACGGTCAGCCTGATGGCATCCGTTCTATAAGAAGACATCTTTCAACAATGACTACATATGTTATTCCCCGAACACTTCTTTCTGAATCAAAAAAACTTTCAGGAATAAATCGTCCCGGTATATATTATCTGATAAGTGAAAATGACGACAACAAAATTGCTCAGATATATGTCGGTCAGACACGTAACGGTGTTTCAAGACTTGATGACCATAACCGTTCAAAGGATTTCTGGAACAAAGCAATTATGTTCTTAGCTGATAACAAGACATTTTCTCTTGATATGATAAGCGGCCTTGAAGCTTTTGCAATTTCAAAGGCTCATGAAGCAAATCGTTATAAGGTTGAAAATGCTGTTAACCCCAAATATGAAATTGATGAATACGACCTTCCTTTGATTGAGGAAGTATATGAAGAAATCAAGTTTATTATGGCAACGCAGGGTTACAAAATGGAGAATGCAAAAGCTACCGTTAACGAAGCAAACACTCTGCATACTACCCGTAATGGTATTGAAGCATATGGTGTTTATGACGGTGAGCATTTTGAAGTGCTTGAAGGTTCGGAAATCTATCTTGCAAAAAAGGTAACCATTGCAAAATATAACATTCAGAGAAAAGAACTTCTTGATAACGGAAATATAGTTCTTTCAGGTGATGGCAAATACAGATTGCAGACAACACTTGTGTTCAACTCTCCCAGCGGTGCAAGTGATTTTGTAATCGGTGGTTCAACAAACGGATGGACTGAATGGAAAGACAAAGACGGCAAAACTCTTGACGAACTTTACAGAAAATAAAACAAGGATGGTACATACCCATGGCAAAGAAAAAAGTTGAAGAAAAGATGAATCTCGACAGCATTTTGTTCAAATGTCGAGATATATTACGTAAGGCAAGAAACTCAGGCTCATTTTTTGAAAAGCGCGATATGATGCTGACCCTTGTGTTCCTTCGTTTTATCGGTGAAAAGTTTGAAGACGGTCTTGCAAAACTCCGTGAAGATTTGATTACACAGGGACTTGACCCGGATGATGAAGATATTATTGCGGCATTTATTGATGATGCTACATTTACTGACGGTACATACAATCTTCCTGTTGAGGCTCGTTGGTCAACGATTCTCAATACTGCTGCCCCCAAACTTAATGTTGCTCTTGATAATGCATTACATACACTTGCTGCAGATAATGAAAAACTTAAGGGTTGTTTTATTGAAGGCACATTCACCACACGAAACCTTGCTCCTAATGATATAAAGCAGATTGTTGATGAAGTTACAAAAATCAACCATAAGACTTTCGGTGAAGAAAAAGACCTTATCGGTCGTGTATATGAATATTTCCTTAAAGAATTTGCAGTCAATGCAACAAAAGAAGAAGGCGAATTCTATACTCCTCATGATGCAGTTCAGCTTATTGCATCTATGATTGAACCTTTTGAGGGTACACTCTATGACCCCTGCTGCGGTTCAGGCGGTATGTTTATTCAGAGTACTGATATCATAAAAGCGAAACAAGGCGATATAAGCCGTATCAATATTTACGGTCAGGAAAAAGATGCCGCAACACACAGACTTGCAAAAATGAATCTTGCATTACGCGGTATTAGCCACAATCTTGGCGGAACCTATGATTCATCATTTACAAATGACCTGCATAAAGGTGTTTACTTTAACTATATCATGGCAAATCCTCCCTTTAATCTTAAGGGCTGGTATGATGAAAACCTTAAGGATGATGCACGTTGGGCTGATTACAGAACTCCGCCTGAGAGTAATGCCAACTATGCATGGATTCTGCATATGCTTTCACACTTAAAGCCACTTGACGGCGTTGCAGGTTTCCTGCTTGCCAATGGTGCTTTGGGTGACAGTGATACTGCCGATATCCGTGAACAGCTTATAAGGAATGATAAAGTAGAAGCTATTATCATTCTTCCCCGTGAACTCTTTATTACAACAGATATCAGTGTTACTCTCTGGATTCTGAATCAGAATAAGAAGGGTGGAGATTATCACGGCAGAAAGCTCCGTAATCGTGAAGGTGAAATCCTCTTCATGGATTTGAGAACATGGACTGAAAACCCGGTTAAAAATGAAGGTAAGAAAAAGGTTCTCTTAACAAGTGAGCAGATTCAGGAAGCAGCATATATTTATCACACATGGCAGAATGAAGGAACTGACGGCACAAACTATGAAGCGCCCGAACTTTACCGCAGTGTTGGTATAAAAGAAATTGAAGAAAACGGTTGGACTCTTGTCCCCAGCAAGTATATTGAATTCATTGACCATGATTTGGATATTGATTTCAACAAAGAAATGAGCCGTATCCAGCAGGAAATGAAGGATATTATTGCTCAGGAAAAGCTATCTCAGAAAATGCTTGAAGATGCGTTCAGGGGGATTGGTTATGGCATTGAGTAAATATAAGCTTGGCGAGTTAATCCGTCTTGAAGATGAGCGAAATCACGAAGGCAAATACACATTGAAAGATGTAAAGGGGATTTCGATTCAGAAAACTTTTATTGAAACAAAAGCTGATATGCAGGATGTTTCTTTAAATCCTTATATATTGGTAAAACCCGATTTTTTTGTTTATGTAACTGTTACTTCAAGAAACGGTGAGAAAATAACTCTTGCTCATAACGATACAGAAAATACATATATTGTTTCCTCATCTTATATTGTTTTTAGTATTGAGAGAACGGATTTGTTGAATTCAGATTATCTTTTTATGTATTTTAATCGTCCTGAATTTGACCGATACTCTCGATTTAATTCCTGGGGTTCGGCAAGAGAAACATTTAACTGGGAAGATATGTGTGATATTGATATAGAACTTCCTGACCTGCCTACACAGAAGAAATATGTTGATATTTATAAAGCAATGGTTACAAATCAACAAAGCTATGAATGTGGTCTTGAAGATTTGAAATTAACATATGAGGGCTTTATTGAACAGTTAAAAAAAACAGAAAGCGTTAAACCAATCCTTCCTTATATAAGGGAGCGAACTGAAGTTAATAATCCGCTTAAATGTGAATATTTAAGAGGTGTTGGAAATACAGGTTTTATTTCCCCAAGACAAGAAAGAACCTTTGATTCGCTGACAAAATGTAATGTGTTTTATAAAAATGATTTTGTATACAATCCGTCTGTTTTGTGTGATGGTGCAATAGCACTTAACAAAGAATATGAGATGGCTATTTGTACAGAAGAATATGTTGTGTTTTATATAGAAAATCAAAATGAACTTATTCCAGAGTACTTGTTTATTTGGTTGAAACGAAAAGAAACCGGTAGATATATTGATTTTATGTCAATTGATAGTGTAAGAAATCGAGTTTACTTTTCAGACCTTAATATGATTTCAATTCCGATTCCAGATATAAATACTCAAAAAATCATAGTTGATATATACAATTGTTATTATGAACGTGTAGTTATTAACGAACAATTAAAAGCTCAAATCAAAAATATTTGCCCGATACTTATAAAAGGGTCGTTGGAGGAAGGAAAAAGATAATGACAAAATACGAGAAACTGAAACAGATTATTGATGAAATTGATATTTTAATTAATAAAAAAGTCATTTCGTCTGACCCTGTTTTCCAAGCGTGGAAAACAAAAGCAGAACGCTTTTTAATTAACAATTTTAGTGCAAACGGTTATGAACATCAAAAATTCTCAAAAACATATTTTTTTCCAATTTCATTAGGAGGTGATGTTTCTCGTAGTGAAAAAATAGATTCATGCAAAAGAGGGTTAGAACAAACAAAAGCAATTTTTCTTACTTATTTAGATGACTTTGATGATGACGATAACAATGATGATATACAAGAACCTGAAATAGTACGTGAAGAAAATTATGCTAAAATATTTATTGTTCATGGTCACGATGGCGAATTAAAACATTCGGTGGCACGAATTATTGAAAAACAAGGTATTGAAGCAATAATTTTATCTGAACAAGCAAATCAAGGAAGAACGATAATTGAAAAGTTCGAAGATTTTAGTGATGTCAGTGGGGCTATTTGCCTCTTTACCTCAGATGACCTCGGACATGCAAAGGCTGACTCAAACGAACAATCACGAGCAAGACAGAATGTTGTTTTGGAAACAGGATACTTTATGGGAAAGCTCGGCAGAAACCGCACTCTTATTTTAGCAGATAAAGGAATTGAAATGCCTTCAGACTTGTCAGGTGTTGTATATACTGACACTACTAATTGGCAAGTTGATTTGTTGAAAGAATTAAAAGTTATGGGATATACAGTTGACTTTAACAAGCTATTCTAATTATTGCAAAACAATGTATTGGATAAAATTCAGTTGAACGATACTAAAAAAGAGTGGTTGGAGAAAGGCGAAAATGGGAATATATAGATTTAATTTCAATACTCAATATGCAGCCGATTTACGTGATGCTGTAAATGATAGGCTAAAACAATCTATTGATAATACGCATGAAGAAAAACAAACCAAAGGACCGTATCGTGCCTGGAATCGAACTTGTGCGGCAATGGACCGTTTGGAAGACACTCTTTTTTATCTTAATAGTGTAGAACTTGGTAAGAATAAAAATACCCGTTCTGCATTTGATTTTTATGATTTTATCAATAATGCTTATATTGTCATTGATTGCATAAAAACTATAGGGAAGATTTTTAGAGTTGAAAGTAGTTTGATAGAAGAAATTGAAAAATCTTCAGAGGTTTTTGGGAATAGATTAAGTAAAGATAGTACGGACCAAAAATATTTTGAGTACATCCGTGCATTGTGTTCGGTACATCCGCTCTGTACGAATCATCAAAAGGAGTTTTTAAATGGAAGTTCGTTCCACTGTTGTCCGTTTGTATCATGGAAAAGCAGTCTAACCTGGTATGATGGTGAGGATGCGGACTTGACAGCATTTATATATCCGGTAGGAAAAGGGCAAACTCTTTATCACGGTTTGTATGTTACGCAGTTTGAACAATATCTGACAAAATGGATAGAATTTATTCCGAAAATCATTGAAGCCAAGAACACTTATACCGATAATGAATATGAAAAGCTACGGCAAGAACCGGTAAAGTATCTTTCAGATTTTGATAACGATGTAGTTCAATATCTTACATACTTGAAAGGTGAATATTGTAAAAGGTTTGATTATGGCTCCGATTACCTTTTTGATGATTATATTAATTTTTTTACAGTAAAACTATCAGACCCTTATAATAACGCTGCATTGGAAAAGTATAAAAATGCAGTAATATATTCGTTGGAATTTTTGAGAAACGAATTGCAAAATATGTCTTTTGAAGGATTTGAGAACACCGGAATAAAATTTCCGGAAAGCTGGTTGGAAACAACATTGTTTGATTCGTTAGACAGTATTTCTGCTTATGACAGTAGTTTTTCAGCCTATAGTTATAACTTGAGTAAAATATATTATATGAGTTCAAGTTATAGTTATAGTGAATATGATAAGCGGTATGCACGTATGTTGTTAGAAAAACCGAAAGATATTATAAATCAATATGTGCATTTTACGAATACAGAACCCGACCAGGAAACACTTGTACTTGTTCGATTGGCTTTATATTTGGATGCATTATCAAGAAAAACCCTTTTAAATAAAAACATTCCTAACACATTGGAATATCGCTTGAAGATACTGTCTGATGTGGAATATGCCGAACTGTTCGAGGAAGAAGAAAGCAGCAGCACTCAGCTTAATAGTAACATAGAAGATATTTTGGAACTGCTTAAAGAATATGGAGGATAAACCAATGGCAAAATTGCAGAACTACAACGGTCACTATTGTGAGTCTGAATATGAAGATGCTTTTCTTTCATTCCTTGAGGATGAGGGGTGGAATTATCTTGCAGGAAACAGCATTTCCCGTGATACAAAGAGAGATGTTTTATATGCTGATGATATGGAACAGTTTCTCCACAAGACAAATCCTGACCTGATTGCTGATGAAATACATCAGATTATGGATAAAGTGCGTCTTGTAGGGGCCGAGAGTCAATTTGCCACACTTCATAAGGTTTACGGTTGGATGGTTGACGGTGTTCAATTTACACCTCAATCAGGTCTTGTAAGAATGGTTAATCTTATTGATTTTGAAAACCCCGATAATAATATCTTCCGTGCTGTGAACCAATTTACTGTTGAATACACAAATAACGGACAGCGTGAAAATCGCAGACCCGATATTCTTCTTTTTGTAAACGGTATGCCTCTTTGCATCATTGAACTGAAAAATCCTGCTGACGATAAAGCAACAATTGTTGATGCATATAAGCAGATAACTTCCCGTTATTGGCGTGATATTCCGCATCTGTTGCATTATTGTCCGCTTGCCTGTATCTCTGACGGTGTAAAAACAAGATTGGGAACTGTCCGCACTCCTTATGAGCATTTTTATGCTTGGCGTCGTGTTAATGACGGTGATAAGGTATCAACTCTGCCTTTTGATGAATTACAGACTATGATAAAAGGTGTTTACAGCCCGGAAAGATTTCTTGAAATTTTCCGTGATTATATTTATTTTCAGGATAGTGAATATGACAGCGAGGAGCGTGAAATCGTCTGCCGTTATCCTCAGTTTTTTGCTGCCCGTCTTCTGAAACAGAGCATTATAAAATCTGTTGTTGAGAAAAGTGGTAAAGGCGGTACATATTTCGGTGCCACAGGTTGCGGAAAAACATACACAATGGCTTTTCTTGCCCGTCAGCTGTCTTTGCGTTGCACAGATATTCCCGAAATCGGTTCACCGACAATTGTTATGATTGTTGACCGTGACGAACTCCAAAAACAGGGGGCAAAATTGTTCACAAAGAGTAAAGAATTTCTCAATCTTGGTGAAGTTACAATTGTTCCGAGCCGAAAAGTATTAAGACAAGAACTCGGTTCCCGTGAAAGTGGCGGTTTTTATATCTGCACCATTCAGAAATTCTGTGACAGAGAAGATGATAAAATCGGTCTTATCAACAGTCGTTCCAACATTATCTGTTTCTCTGATGAAGCACACAGAACACAGCTTGAACATTCAAAAAAGATTCAGTTCAGCAAAGATGCTGACGAAAATATGAAAGCTATGGTGTCAAAGCCATATGCAAAAGTTCTTAAAGAAGCCCTGCCGAATGCAACATTTGTAGGTTTCAGCGGTACTCCTATTGCAGAAACATATCAGACTTTCGGTGAAGAAATTGACAGATATACTATGGACCAGGCTGTTGCCGATGGTCTTACTGTATCAATCAAGTACCATCCCCGTATTGCAAAAGTATTGCTTGACAAGGAAAAGGCAGAACAGATTGAAGCATATTACAAACAGTGTGCTGAAGATGGAGCAACGGCAGAAGATATCAATGCAAGTAAAAAGGCAATGAGTTCAATGGAAGTTATTCTCGGAGAACCTTCCCGTCTTGAACGTCTTGCAGTTGATATTCACGACCATTATGTTTCTGCCTGCGCAAAAGACCCTGACAGAGTTCAGAAAGCAATGATAGTTTGTTCGAGCAGACCGATTGCATATAAGCTTCTGACAATTTTCAAGGATAAATATCCTGAGTGGTTTGAAGAAAAGAAAACACCTGACGGAATTGAATTGCCAGAGAGTGAATTGAGAAAACTTAAACCAATGCCGTTCATGGCAATGGTTGCAAGTGTTGGAAAAGACGACGATGAAGATATGTATAATTATCTTGGCGGTGTGAAAAACAGCAGTCGTACTGATGAACTCGATATTGCTTTCAAACAGGAGCATTCAAATTTCCGTATTGCAATGGTTGTTGATATGTGGATTACCGGTTTTGATGTTCCGTCACTTACATATATGTATAATGACAAGCCATTGAAGAAGCATTTGCTTATTCAGACAATCAGCCGTGTAAACAGAAAATATGCAGGGAAAGAATATGGATTCATTATAGATTACATCGGAATCAGAGACAATATGCGTGAAGCTATGAAACTTTATGGCGGTGACAGTTCTGTTGCACCGTCTGCCGATGATGTTGAACAGGCAACAAATGTTTTCAGAGAAGAAATTGAAGTTCTTAAAGACCTTTTTATCGGATACGATTTAAAACCGTTCCTTAATCCGAATGGTGACCCTGCAGAAAGATATACTCTTCTTGCAAAAGCAGCAGAATTTGTATTTGTCTCTACACAAGAATTGCACACGCAAAGTAACGGTGGTAAAAAAGTCAAAAAAGTATCATTTAAGACTTATTTCCTTAAAACTGTCAAGAGAATGCGTTCAGCTTTTGATATTTGTCAACCATCAGGTGAACTTGGTGAAGAAGAATCAGCACTTGCACAATGCTTTATGGCAATCGCAGGATTTGTACGTAAAATGAGCGGAACAAGTGAACTTGACACTGAAACTATGAATCGTAATGTTGCAAGAATGGTTGAAGAAGCATTAAGATATAATGAAGTTGAAAGTGTTCTTGAGAACGGTGAACAGGAAGATATTTTCAGTCCTGAGTATTTCGAAAAACTCGTTGATGTGAAAATGCCTGCAACAAAGTTAGAACTGTTGATAAAAATGCTGAAGAAGCAAATCACAGAATATGGCAAAACAAATCAGATGGCCTCAAAGAAATTCCAGGAATTACTTGAAGAAACAATCAAACAGTACCATGAAAGAAGAAAACACCTTTCAATAGAGGAAGCTGGTGAAACTCAAGAACTTACATCTGAGCAAATTATTCAAAATGCAACAAAACAGGCACTGCAAATACTTAAAGCCATGAATGCTGACCGTGAAAGTTTTCGTAAAGTCGGACTTACTTTTGAAGAAAAAGCTTTCTACGACATTTTGATGACTTTAAGGGATGAGCGAAACTTTGAATATGGTGAAGATAAGATTGTTGACGGTATTACTGTTAATGACAAATGCAAGTCATTGGCAAAGAAAATCAAAGAGATAATCGATACAAAGTCTTCTTTTGCAGATTGGCTCAACAATCAGATTGTAAGAGACCGACTCAAATTCGACATTAAAGTTTGCCTTATTAAAAATGGTTATCCTCCTCAGTACAGCCCTGAAGTTTTCCGAAAAGTTATGGAACAAGTTGAAAATTTTGAGGAGAATCGATAATTATCGCCGTGCGCAAAGATAATTATTAAAAGAATAAAGCCTACGAGTTTTAATAAACAATTCAAACTCGTAGGCTTTTATCTTATTTTCTGTCATAATTATTATGTCAGGGTGAAGAGAATGAATTCTCATAAGGCGCACCGGCATCAGTTAATCAGACTCCAGAGTCAAATATAGTATATATACGAATTCTTTTCTCCTGGCTTTATTCGGTGCGCTTTAGGAGGACGGTCTTAGTTATAAAATAAAAATAAACATCATATATATAGTATTAATCTGAGGTCTTGTTGATGGACCTCTTTTTTTTATTTGCTGTTGAAAAAGGCTATTTTTAGGGTTTTAATGGGGTGAATGGCAGAAAAGTGTTAAAATGTGCAAACAACTATCTGAAAAACATCGAAATTTGTGCAAGTAACTCCTTTGGAAACATTGAAATTTGTGCAAATAACTCTCTAAAAAACTTGCAAATTTGTGCAGGTTATGATATTATACACATATAATAGATACAGGGAGGTACAGTTATGGAACGAATAGCCTTGAAAAAGCTGATTGATTGGAATGAGAATAAACGGAAAAAGCCTCTGATTGTATGGGGTGCCAGACAGGTCGGAAAGACATATCTTATTAAGAAGCTTTTTGCTGAACAATACTATAAGAACAACTATCTTTACATTGATTGCAAGATAGAAGATGAAATCAGAGCATTCTGTTCTGAAACTGCCAATGCTCAGAAAATAATTGAATATATCTCCTTACTGAAAGGTAAACAGATAAATGAGAATACTCTTCTGATTTTTGATGAAGTCCAGGAGTGCCCGAACATCATATCTTCACTGAAGTATTTCTGTCAGGATTTCCGAGACATTCCTGTTATTGCAACGGGTTCTATGGTCCGTATCAAACTTCAGCGAGAAACGAACAAGCGTGGCTCAAAGGAGAATGATAAGTTTCTTTTCCCGGTCGGCAAAATAAATCAGATGACTGTATATCCTATGACATTTGATGAATTCCTGATGAACAGTAATGAAGTCCTGTATAATACAATAAAAAAAGCTTACGAAAGCAGAACTGCTCTTGATGCAAAAATTCATGAGCTGGCTATGGAACAGGTGTATAAATATCTTCTTATAGGTGGTATGCCTGAAGCTGTTGATGCATATATCGACGATAACGATATTTTTGAATCCAGAGAAATTCTTAAGGTTCTGTACGATAACTATCTTGCTGATATGGAGCTGTATCAGGCAAGTCAGGAAGCGGTGCTTCGTTCAAGAACTCTCTTCCAGAATATTTACAAAGAGCTGAACAAGGAGTCAAAGAACTTTTCTCCCGGACTTCTTGAAGAAAAAGGCAGAACAAGGGATTATGCCACATCAATTCAATGGCTCACGCTTGCTCATGTTGTCAATCAGTCTTTTCAGCTCAAAGAACATGTTACTATGCCTCTGATGCCTGACAGCGACAGCAATTTCCGTCTGTTCCTCGGAGATATCGGCATGTTCTCGTATCAGAGCGGTATCAATGCTGCATCATTCGTATCAGCTGAAAGAGAAAACACCCTCTCCGGCATTTTCTTTGAAAACTTCGTAGCGAATGAGCTGATTGCAAAAGAACTGAAGCTGTTCTATTGGAGAGGCAAGACATCTGCAGAGCTCGAATTTATTATTGAATCTGATAATAAGCTCTATCCGATTGATGTCAAGAAAGGCAGAGGTACTCTTAATTCACTTGAGAAGTTCTCAAACCATAATAAATTCGAGTTTGCGATTAAGGTATCTAAAAATAACTACGGGTATAATGCAGAGCAGAAACTTCTTACTGTGCCGTTTTACTTTATTCCGTTTGTTGCAAAAGACCTTGCTGACGGAAAAATGTCGGTATAGCTATATAATATTTCTGAAAAATAATAATTCAACAAACTGAAATAACGGGTGATGATAATGCGAAAGATTTTTGCAATTGTTCTTTGTCTGGTGGTGTTGGCAAGTCTTATGATGCCTTGCACTGCTGCATCAGCTGTTGCTCCTGAAGCATTTATTGTGAAAACTATTTATCCCACAGATGATGTTGTTATTGCAGATGCAGATGTTACAAAAGCACCTTACAATGCAGATAACACAGGTAAAAATGATGTTACCAAAATTATTCAGCAAGCAATTGATGATTGCTATAATGCAGGTGGCGGCACCGTCTGGCTTCCCGAGGGTGAATACAGAGTTACAGGCAATATTTATATACAAAAATTCGTTACTCTTCGCGGCGAATATCAGGACCCCGATGAAGGCAACGAGTACGGCACTGTTATAATTGCCGATGTTGAAAGCAGTCAGGAAATGAGACCCTCACTTTTTACTGTTGGTGCAAGTGCAGGTGCAGTCGGTCTTACTGTATGGTATCCTGAACAAGATATAGATAATGTCAAGCCTTACCCTTACACTTTCTATATTGAGGGCAACGATGACAGTATGCTGCATACCATAAAGGATTGCACGCTGATAAATTCATACAGGGGCATAGGTGTTTGCTCAGAATGTGAACTTGGCACCAAACAGGTTCATGAGATGACAACCATAGAAAACGTAAAAGGAACTTGTTTGTATGAAGGTCTGAATAACACTAACAGTTCTGATGTTGATACAATCAAAACCCTCTATATTTCAAACAGATATTGGGCAAATGCGGGAGAAAAGTTCAATGCTCCCGATGAAGAAAAGCTTAATGAATACACAAGAAAAAATGCCTATGGTATGGCTTTGGGTGACCTTGAATGGCCTAATATTGCAGATGTTGAAATCTCAGATATGCTTTACGGAATCCATTTCAAAGAGGGCTTGCGTTATACCTTCAGCGGTTCATTCCTTGATTTGAGAATTACTGATTGTGATTACGGAATCTATATTCCCAGATACACAGTTTCCCGTAGAGGTAAAACATGGGGAATCGCAGTTGCAAACGGTATTATTGAGGGCAGCGAATATGCAATTCTTCAGGAAGATTACAGTGCGGTACAGCTTACCAATGTAGAAATTAAAGGTGAAACAAAAAGGCATTGGGACGGTGAACCCATAAAAGAATACAAAGCCGATACATCTTCACTTTCGCCCGATTACAATGTTACATACAAAAAGCCAAACAGTTTTCTTTATATTGTTGAAGCTGATAAAACAGGAAAAACAGATATTTCTGCCGATATTCAGAATAAGCTTGACGAAGCAAAAAAGACAGGCGGAGTTGTATATCTTCCTGCAGGACTTTACAGGCTCGACAAACCTGTAACAGTTCCCCAAGGTGTTGAATTAAGAGGCTCTTCAACTGTTCCCGTCCGTTGTCAGGGCGGGTGCAGTAACGGTACATTGATTATTTCATACTACGGCTACAATGAAAATGATAAACCTCTTATTACCTTAGGCGGTGACAATGCAGGTCTGAATGGTTTAAGAATAGATTATCCTTTAAACAATCCTGTTGATGACAGCGGTAATTATAAAAAGACATCGCCTGCCGTTTACAGCAAGTCCGACAACATTTATGTAAACAACTGTACAATTACACTTGCAGCAACAGGTATTGAGTTGGATGGTTGCGAAAATGCATTTATGAAAAAGATTGTGGGTTGCTGTATTGAGGGCATGTTCAATATGAAAAACTGTAAAAACAGCACTATTGAGGGCTGCCATCAGAATGCAAATACATTACCCAGGAACGGTTATGAAAACTTCGATATACCTGAACTGAAAAACAGAGTAAAAGAAGAGAATAATTTTGATTATTTTTTCATTCCTATAGGAAGAAAGAAGACAACCTATATAACTCTTGAATCTTGCGAAAATATTACTGTTTTCAATACATTTATATATGGCGGAAAGTCATTCCTCAATGCAAAAGACAGTACGGCAACATTTGTCAATGTGGGACATGACGGTTCTTCAAAAACAGAGCCTGCCCTGATACTTTCAGGCGGCAGCATAAATTTCCTTAATTCTATGCGTTCAACCGAGGACGGACAGCTTTGTCAGAATTTTTACACCATAGAAAATGAAACAAAATTCCGCTCCTATAACAGTCAGGCGGTTGATATGCTTTTCCGTGAAAAAGTTATTCTGGAAAACATAGAAACAGAGTATTTATTAGAGGGGGAAAAAAGCTATAAATTCCGGGAACCTATAAATAAATTAACCCGCCCAATCCTTAAAGCTTTTATGTATATAAATCAGAATGTCTCCAAAGGTATTATATGGGCAGTTTCTGTTACTGTTGTTGTTCTTTTTCTCGGTGGAATAAGTGTTATTATCTATTTAAAGAAAAAGAAATCCAAAAAAACAGTAAATTCATAATTGAGTGATAAAAAACTATTATTGCTTACATCAAAAATCATAATTAAATTAACAAAGCGAAGCCTGGATTACACAGACTTTGCTTTAATTTTTTATAAGGAGTTAAAAACTAATGGACAAAACAATCAAAAGGATTAAGTTATCAACAGAAAAGGACGAATGGGGTTCTTTTTACTCCATCATCTTCGAAAATCAGATAGCATATATCAGATTTCATGACGGACGCAACGGAACTCAGCGATACATCCATCAGTCTTATCCGATGTCTGTTGCAAATCTTGCAGAGATTTTCAAAGAAATTGAGCTTTTTGAATCAAGGGATGATTATTTCAGAGGGGATATTGAAGATGAGGAATAACTTTATCGAGGAACTTTTTCACGGGAATATCGCTCCATGTAATGATTCAATAAGTAAGGATAAGGATTTCAAAAAAGTATGGGATAGATTATCTGTAACCGAAGAAATTCTTTCTCATCGTCTTGATGGGGACGATAAAAAGCTTTTTGATGAGTATGTTAAAGATTATGGATTTGCATTTGCACTTAATGAATCAGCTGCATTCATCAGAGGCTTCAAAATCGGTGCAAGAATTATCTTTGACACCTTCGACAATGTTGATGAATTAATGTTTATCTGAAAGGAGCTTATGTTATGAAGACAAAAATAGTCGATATTCAGGAATTCAATACTTCGGTGGGTATTCTCAAAATAGAAACACGTATTGCAGAGGAAAATAAATTTCGCTCCATTGCTGAAAACAAGGTGATTTTTAACGAAGAGGAGTTGCCCAATGTAGCAGCACTTGAAGAAAAACTCGACCGTGCCGAGTATAACTTGTTAAGAGACGAAGTCTATTCTCTGTCCACATTGCTTGATTTGTACATTCAGGCATATCCAAGGACACTGTAATATTAAAAAGCAAAGGGATACACTTCAAATGAAGGTGTATCTCTTTGTCTTTGTATTTATTGCAAAACATCTTTCATAATTACTTAAGCTTATGTTATATATTTATTCTTTCTACTTAAGCTTTATATTATATATTATATTTTAATACTATAATATTATAATAAATATAAAACTTAAAGCCCTTGCCATCAAATCACTTCACACCTATACTCATGTGCAATTTTTTGCACTTTCAGAAATACATTTTTTATAATGTCTTATGGCTGTTTTTTATGCTCAGAATTCTTTTATTCAGGAATTCTGAGCATTTTTTTTGCTGAAAGCAATTATTTTTCATCATCACAAACAGATAACAAACAAATCGCAATCAAATCGCAAACAAATATCAAGGAAATCGCAAACAAAAAAATATTCCTGAAAAAACTGTACAAAAAAAGTTTTCAGTTCACATCTTTCATCATTAATCCGAAAGGTGTGAATAAAAATGACCGATAAAGAACTTTTTTCAGAAATGCTCTTTCACGATGACAAAAACAGTAACTACATTATCCAGAAATTTAAACCCGAATCCGATAAAATATACGAAGTTGTAAAGGCAAAGGATTTTCTTGATACAAAACTATCATCTGATGAGGATATTTACGTATCAATAAACGGATTTTTCGGGCGAAGAAGAAAAACAGGTCAGTGTCGTCAGATAAATGCTCTTTTCTTTGACCTGGATTTCCATGATGAGGAATATACTAAAGACGTAGGCTGGGGTGTTGACCATACATATTTATCATTGAAGGACGCAATTGAATCAAATCGACTGAAAAAACCTAATCTGATTATCAATACAGGACGAGGTCTGCATTTGTACTACATCTTCGAAAAAAGCATTCCTTATCGTCTGACAGATAATTCTGTAAATGAAAAAGGTCTTAAAATCAGAGACAGCATAATCAAATCTATCAGCGATGATATACAAGCGGTACTTACCGGTGCGAATTGCATACTTGGACTTGATTCAAAAGTATCAGATATAGCTCGTTTGGCACGAATTCCCGGAACAATAAACTCAAACACAAAAACAGTAACGAAGATTATTGATTATGATATGGACTATTATACTTTTGAAGAGCTGCTGAAGCCAAAAACACAGAAAAAGAAGTCTGCTCCGAAAAAGAAGACAAAAAATATCGAATTCGGACAGGCTCTTCACATCAGCAGGCTTGATTCGCTTGAAAAACTTCAGGAATACAGGAATTTTGATTGCACGGGATACAGAGAGTATATGTGTTTTGCTTATTACAACGCCGCGGTGCAGGTATATGACAGAGAGACTGCATACAACAAGCTTAAATCTTTCAGAGACAAGTTCAATGATGTTCGTGCTGTGCCGGATTGTCAGTTAAAAGCATTAGCCAACTGCATCGACCGTAATGAAGGCTGTGATTATGAATCTTTTTACAAGCTCAGAAATGACTGGTTTATTCAAAAGCTTGCAATTACAACCGATGAAATTACCAAGCTTGGTATGTTTCAGCTTTCGAAACGAGAACTAAAAAAGCAGAAGAACAAGCAGGACAAGCAAGAGCAGGCAATGCAGGTTATTGAGCTTGCGGCAAACGGTATGAATCATCAGACAATTGCAGATACAGTCGGCATATCAAAACGAAAAGTTCAGTACATTCTGAAAGCAGCAGGCGTTACAAGAGGATATAACCGCAAATCGGCATAAAAACAGCACCCACATTAAATGGGTGCTGAACTTATATGTATGATTCATAAGCAACAATCTTGATGATTGAGTATTTATTCGTAGTTTTTACTTCAATGCAATTACTGTCTGCAAACTTTTTAAGTGCAGTTCGGACCTGACTTACAGTAAGTCCTGTTGCGGTTGATAGAATTGATAATTTTGTCATCAATTCGCCCTTATCTATTACCGTTGACTTAAAGGCAACGGATTCTGTATTTGCTTTGAGCAGAAGATAAATCCACAGATGTCTTGTCTGATATTCATTGAACCAGTCAAAATGCAGGGTGTTTTCGTCGAATCTAAGGCAATCCTGAGTTTTTCTTTTCATAAGATAGGGGAAATTTTTCTTGATTTTTAAGAATATCTCTTTCCCGGATACTCTTTTAGAAATATATCCTGAGTTTTTAAGGCTTTCCAATGCTTTTTCTGTTGCAGGCTTTGAAAGTCCCGTGATGCAAGTTATCTGCTGATATGTAGTCTTCAGCTTCTGCTCCTTATCTGCGTTGAGCAGAACATACCACATTACCTGCATTGTCTTCGGTTCTTTGAAAATTTTGTCTTCTGTGATACTTTTTCTGATAATAATGTTACGGTTCATATGAACACTCCTATAATTTATTTACGATACCATTCAAATCGCAAACAAATTATGAAAGGTGTAATGAAAAAAATTTTTATATATAAAAAAACTGAAAAAATTCTTTTATGTTCATGTTCAGAAATCATAATTATTTTAGTTCTTCTTGATATGTTGGTATTTTTTAACTCTCCATTTCTATGTTTGTTATGCGAAACAGCCCTTTCTGAAAAGATAGGGCTGTTTTGCTTTTTTGCAAAAAAACCAATATTTTTATTTTTCGGTTATACCTGCCCGTTCTGCAAGCCTGATAAATGCATCGCAGAATATATCTGTCTGTGTCAATGATATATGTAAGGGGTCACCCTCACGGATTCGCATTGTTCTTCTTATTTCTTTGGGAATAACCACTCGTCCGAGGTCGTCAATACGACGGACAATTCCTGTTGCTTTCATATAAAAACTCTCCTTTATTTACAAATCGCTTTCTTAGTATCTGTGATTAGAGGGAATTTATACTGTGTTGATTCGTTTTTTGCACATTTTTAATCATAATCTGTTCTCCAATCATCTTGAATTTAACAAATTATGATTTTTAAAAAGTAAGCAAAAACTCATATATAAAATTTTAAATTCTTGTTCATCGGTGGAAAACAATGTGTTCCCATAACAAATCAATAATAAATCTGTAACAAGCAACAGCATAAAACCTGTTGCTTTTTGATTTGCATAGGTGGTATAATCAGGTTGATAAATAGAATTTGTTGGGGTGTTGAATATGATTGAAAAGTTTGAAATACATACCGATGTTCTTGTTCTCGGAAGCGGTCCTGCCGGATTTGCAGCGGCATATACTGCTGCAAAAAACGGTGCAAAGGTAATTCTTGTTGAGCAAAGCGGAGATGTTGGCGGAATCTCAACTTCAGGTCTTATGAGCCATTGGACAGGCAGTTGCGCAAGCCCTTTGTATTATGAAATTCTGAAAAGAACATCCGAAAATAATGAAGGTGAATTCAAAAACAAAATCACCAACTTGATAGACCCCGAAAAGCTGAAAACACTTTATCTTGAAATGCTTTGTGAGGTTGGTTGCAAGGTTATGCTCTATACTTTTGCTGAGGATGCAATCTACGACGGAGATAAAATTCTCGGTGCAACCGTTATCAACAAATCGGGTAAAACAGATATTTATGCAAAAATTACTGTTGATGCCACGGGTGACGGAGATATTGCCGCAAGAGCAGGAGCTGAATTTGTTCTCGGCAGAGAAAGTGATAATAAAATGCAACCTGCAACACTTATGTTCAAAGTCGGCGGTGTTGACTATGACCGAGCGGTATTTTTAGGTTCATTTGAATCAACCTATGAAACGCCAAATGGTGAACTTCAGTCTCTTGCAAAAGAACATATCCCTTATCCTGCAGGACATATTCTTACATATAAATCAACACTTCCGGGCATTGTTACCTGCAATATGACAAATGCTGTTAATATTGACGGTACAGATGCAGAGGATTTAACAAAAGCAACGCTTACTTGTCGCAGACAGATGGATGATATAGTTAAATATCTGCGTAAATTTGTTCCCGGTTACGAAAAATGTTATGTTATCAGCTCTGCTTCCCTTATGGGCATTCGTGAAACAAGACATTTCAAGGGTAAATACACCTTGAATGAGCAGGATATTCTTGAAGCGAAGGTCTTTGACGATTATGTTGTAAAAGATGCTTACTTCAATTTTGATGTGCATAATATTACGGGTGCAGGCCTTGACAAAACAGGGGTACAAAAGCATTTTAAGCAGGATAAAGGATATACAATTCCTTATGGATGTCTTATTCCTGAAATTAAAGAAAACCTTCTGCTTTGCGGAAGAAACATTTCGGGTACACATATGGCACATTCAAATTTCAGGGTAATGCCTATCTGCATAGGAATTGGTGAGGCTGCAGGTGTTGCAGCATACATCTCTGTTTCGCAGAATTGCAGTCTGAATGATGTTGATGCAAAAGAAATCAGAAAAATTATAGGAATATAAGTACCGATTAAATTCCAATTTGTCAGAAATAGCAGAGATAGTAATATTTAGTTACTATCATGTTTTTTAGAGATACAAAAGGAGTGCGTTTTAATGAAAAAAGTAAAAATTGGTGTAGTTGGCGGCTATCGCGGCACAAGTATGATTAATTATTGCAAAACGTCCGACAATGCAGAGGTTGTCGCAATTTGTGACAATAATCCTGAGGTATTGAAAGCTCAGGAAGAACAATCTCAAGGGCTTAATGTAACATTTTATGAAAATTTTGAAGATTTTATAAAGCATGATATGGATGCAGTTGTTCTGGCAAATTTTGCAAATGAGCATGCACCTTTTGCAATCAAAGCAATGAAGCGTGGACTCCATGTTTTTTCTGAAGTTCTGCCTTGCCAGACTATGAAAGAAGCGGTAGAATTGATTGAAACGGTAGAAGAAACAGGAAGAGTTTATGCATACGGCGAGAATTATTGTTATATGACCGCTCCTTATGAAATGAAAAAATTATATTCCCAAGGAAAAATTGGTGAATTTGAATACGGTGAATGTGAATATATTCATAACTGCGAACCAATCTGGCCGAGCATCACCTATGGCGATAAAAAACATTGGCGAAACAATATGTATTCCACATTTTATTGCACTCACTCGTTAGGCCCCATTATACATATAACAGGACTCAGACCTGTTTCAGTCATCGGGATAGAGGGAACAAAAAATGAAAGAAACCTCCGCATGGGTGCTAAAAGCGGACAGTTCGGAATTGAAATGGTAACTCTCGAAAACGGCGGAATTATTAAAAGTATCCATGGTGGTTTATACAAAAATTCTATATGGTATACAGTATATGGCTCTAAAGGAAGGATGGAGTGCGGCAGAGAAGACGCAAATGACGGACATATCGATAAAATATATGTTAATGCCGATGCTTTTTCAGGAGAATACGGCGAAGAAAAAATAGAAAGCTATAACCTTGAAAATGATATAAATTCGGATATTGTGGATTTCGGACACGGTGGCTCTGATTTTTACTCTATGTACAATTTCGTTGAACGCATAAGAGGAAACGAAAATGCTGATACAATAGATGTTTATGAAGCATTGGATATGTTTCTGCCCGGAATGTTTGCTTACCGTTCTGTTTTAAATGGCAACATTCCCATGGAAATTCCGAATCTTCGCGATAAATCCGTTCGTGACCAATGGAGAAATGATACTGCTTGCACCGATCCTGCGGTTGCAGGAGATATGCTTCTCCCCACATTTTCTGAAGGTACACCCGATATTGATGAGAGTGTTTATGAACATATGAAAGAGCTTTGGGATTTGGAATGTCAAAAGGAAGATGACAATTACCGCAATGCGGTTTTGTATCAAGGAAGTAAAAAACAGGAATAAAAGAAACAACAAATTCCAATTTATCGAACTTTTTGGTAAGTTTTCATTTTCATAAACAATGGTTATCACCGCAGATAATATCAGGGAGGTTCCTATGCAAATTCTTCAGACAATTATTTCTTATCTTGCAATAGCTGCTGCTTTTATTACTTCAGTTTTTTCGTGGGGTGAAACGACAATGATACCGTATACAAATGATTACGAAATTCCCGACAGCATTCCCGAATACAGCGTTATTTCCACAGAAGAGAAAGCCGAATGGAAGGCAAAATGGATTTGGGATAAGGAAAACCTGACGGAGAAAAACGTCTGGATGTGCTTTAATAAAAAGGTGAATCTTGATAAGATTCCCGAAGAACTTACTGCTCACATTTCAGCCGACTCGAAATATTGGCTTTACATAAACGGAGAAACTGTTGTTTTTGAGGGAAGCGTGAAACGGGGTCCCGACGCAACCGGCGGATATTATGACAGTATAGATATTTCACCGTATCTAAAAGCGGGCGAAAACTCAATTTGTGCTCTGGTGTGGTTCTGGGGCGATGGAAAGAATTACTCCTATAGCAGCAGCGGTCAGGGCGGTTTTCTTTTTGAAGCTATAAATGAGAATAT
>JAZSPR010000062.1:0-15362 GCA_045537555.1 Acutalibacteraceae bacterium
GTTTGTTTATAGCATAAAACAATAAATTATATTAAATTTATCAATTATGATTGTTTTTTCAGGTTTTTTAGTGCTATCAGCATAATGAAAAACCTTTATTTTGCGTGTTTTATGCGGTCTGCACTTTTTTTACATCCCCTTAAAATTTTATTTTAAATTTACAGATTTGCTACGCGGATAATTGATTCAATGTTAAGTCCGTTTGCAGATGCAATGCCGTTTCTGAGCTCGCCTTCGGGTGCGGGATTTGTAACGAAAGCAATTTCGTTTGCGGGTGCACCGTCTCTTGTAAGAACTCTTACAGCGCCTATCTTTTCATTGAGAGCCTTGATAACAGCATCCTTGTCATCAGTTGTACCTCTGACATAAAGAGCTGTTTCGGCATCGAGATAGTTTGCGACATAGTTTTCTTCAGCATCTGCCCAGCCGAAGTTCTTCTTTTTCTTTGTATGTTTTGCGGCATCAATAACGTCAGCAACAACAGCTGAAGCTGTGGGCATCTTGCCTGCACCCTTGCCGTAGAATACTACGTCGCCTGTTGCATCGCCCTTGATAAGAACAGCATTGAAAACATCGTCAACGCTTGCAAGCTGTGAATGAGAGGGAACAAAGCTGGGAGCAACAGTTACGTTGACCTGTCCGTTGGGGAGTTTCTTTGCATTTGCAATAAGCTTGATTACACCGCCCCATGAAGCCGCATAATCAACATCGCTGAGCTTGATGTTTCTGATACCTTCTGTCTGAACTGAGTCGGGATATACGTGTTTGCCGAAGCTCAGAGCTGAAAGAATGCAGATTTTACGGCATGCGTCATGACCGTCAACATCTGCTGTGGGGTCTTTTTCTGCATATCCGAGTTCCTGAGCCTTTGCAAGAGCTTCATCGAAACTCTGTTTTTCTGTAATCATTTTTGTAAGGATATAGTTTGTTGTGCCGTTGAGAATACCTGCAATTTCGTCAATCTCATTTGCAGCAAGGCACTGTGTCATAGGTCTGATGATGGGAATACCGCCGCCGACACTTGCTTCAAAAAGGAAGTTTACATTTTTTTCTTCTGCAATTGTCAGAAGCTCATAGCCGTGCGTTGCTACAAGTTCTTTATTTGATGTTACAACGCTCTTACCTGCAAGAAGAAGCTTCTTTACGAAGTCATAAGCGAATGTTACACCGCCCATTGTTTCAACAACGATTTCAATTTCGGGATCGTTGAGAATAATGTTGAAATCCTTTATCATTTTATCTGCAAACTGATTATCGGGGAAATCTCTGATATCGAGAATATATTTCACCTCGAGTGAATCCTGCATACTTTTCTTGACAATGCTGTCGTGGTTTTTGTAGATGAGTTCAGCTACACCTGAGCCGACTGTTCCGAAGCCCATAACCGCTACATACATTTATATCATCTCCTTTATATTACATATCAGTACTTTTAACTTTTTCAATCATTTTTTTGAATGTATCAGCTATTTTATAAGCTGTTTTCGGTCCCAGAGAATTTGTTTCAGGGTAGTGATTTCTGCCCGTTTTATCCTTTGCCTCTGAAATAAAAGGCAATGTCGGATGAAGAAAATAGTCATTGGGAGCGAGTATATATCCTATCTCACCGTTAGCAAGACCGAATATCAGAAGTTTGTCGTCCCCTGCAATTTCGCAAAGGGGGACGGGGTTTGTTTCGGGAGGGGAGTCAATTGATGATTCCTCTTTTGAAAGGTAACCGCCGTATGCAAGCTCGGGGAAAAGTTCACCGGGAATCAGCGCCATATTGAGTTCACCGAACTGAATATATGACATTTCTGTCTTCATACCGAGATTCAGATTCCCTTCACCCGTTGCAAGCATCTTTTCGGGGATAATCCCGAACTTTGAAACAAACCAGAAAACAGGATTATCACAGTTGAGATAAATCTCCTGTCTTAAGATATTTATATAAGGTGAAAGCTTTGTTTCTTTTTTGATTGAACAGATTATTTCGCCGAGTCTTTCGCCGGTTTTAATGGTTGAAACAATGTTATTTTCATCCATTGCATTCATACATACTCCACCGATAGCTCCGGGGAAATACATCATTTCCGCACCGGCATTCTTATCGATGTATTTAGCCGCATAGCAGGGGAAGTCGGCGCTGACGAGTGAATTTCTGCTGCAGAGTGACTCGGGATGCGAAGCAAAGTTTATGAAATAAACTTCTCTTGAACCGTCATCGGGAACAAAACGCAGTCTTGTAATATCATCGGAATAAACATGCGGCGGTCTGCCCATATCCTGAGCACCTTTGTCAGCTTTTGCATAACCGAGATAAATCTGACCGTTCTTTCTGGTTCTGTAAGCCTCTTCAACGGCAGAAACAATACCCGAATAAACAATTTCAAGAAAATCCTTATCTCTGCCCGTTCTCGGAAGTGGACCCCACATTCCCATTGTGTCAATACCTGCATGCGTGTGAGTTGAACAGATGTTTATACTTCTGCAGTTTGAAATAACACAGAAACTCTCAAGTCGCTTTCTTATAAGAGCGATATCTTCACCGAAAAGACCTACACAGTCAACCGAAACGAATACAACACCGCCTCTTTCGGTGTTATCGTCAATCCATAATGCTTTTGCATGAAGATTGTCAAGAATACCGACTGCGGGATTATTGATTCTGTATCCTGCAATGTAATATTTTTTCTTTCCCGGTATCTTCTCTTCGGGCATGATTACTTTTTTTGCGAAACCAAATGTGAAATGATCACTTTTTGCTTCCGAGTAATCAAATTTTCCCTCGGGAAGAGCCGGACACGGGAATTTACTGTTCTTTTTTTCTGCACCGTTTTTTACGGCACTTATTGCTTTGTTCAGAAGTAAAGAAGGGATATCCATAAGCATTCCCCTTTATAATGTTTTATATTATATCAAGAGATGCGGCAAAACGCAAGATTTTTCTTGCATCTGATGCATCAATTTTTCCGTTTTTGTTTATATCACCGGCTGAAAGCTGAACGGGTGTGCAGTTTTCAAGCTGTGCGGAAACACGAAGAGCATATCTTGCATCGTTAGCCTGAACTTTACCGTCATTGTTCATGTCACCTTTTTTGTAATCGGGAACACCTGCAACAATAAAAAGTCCTGTTTCACCCGATGTGCAGTCGATTGTCTTTTCTCCGACAGTTGTTTCAAGCTGAGTCAGTTTGTCTGAATCATCCATGAAATACAATCTGCAGTTTTTTAAATTCATTCCGTCTGCAGGGAATAAAAACTTAAAAGGCTCATCTGATAAAAAAGCTTTACCGTTTCTGAGAACCGAAACCGAATACATTCTGAACTGAGAATCAGACGGCAATGCTTCTTTTGCCGCATTATAATCAATACCGTTAATGATTTCAAATGCAGAAACAGTGATATCTTTCGGGATTGACGAATTGTCGGGAATGAGAACCGAAATACCCGTTGACGGACAGCTTACTGTCGTGCTTTTATTAATGATAACCGGTAATGTGTAAACGGGAGAGCAGATACTGTTGTAATAATATCTTACAGAAAATTGCGTTGTTTCCGTTATGATAAATTCACCGCCCGAAGTGTCGCTGAGCTTTTTGAAAGTATGAAAACCGTCCGTGCTGTATTCATAATAATCAATGGCATCAATCATATAAGGCGGGGAAGAAATTGTTACGGTTACCGATGAATCATCATTTGTTTTTATTGTTATCCAGTCGGGAACGGGAAGTCCGCTCTGAGGTGCCGCCGAAACAGTTAACGGAAGAACTGAAATCAGCAACAACACGACTGTAATCAATCTCTTAACCATTTTATTAAGAATTGTAACCGTTGGGGTTATTCTTCTGCCATCTCCATGTGTCTTCGCACATCTTTTTAACATTTCTTTCAGCCTTCCAGCCGAGGATGTCAAGAGCCTTCTGTGCATTGGCATAAGAGAAAGCAACGTCACCTGCTCTGGGTTCAACGATTTTATAAGGAACGGGAACACCGTTTGCTTCTTCAAAAGCTTTTACAAGACCTAAAACGCTTGTGCCGTTGCCTGTGCCGAGGTTGAAGATTTCAACACCTGTACGGGGAAGTGCAAAGCCGATAGCTTTTACATGACCGATTGCAAGGTCAACAACATGGATATAGTCTCTGACACCTGTTCCGTCAGGAGTGGGGTAGTTGTCACCGAAAATGCTTAAAAATTCTCTCTTGCCGACAGCAACCTGAGAAATATAAGGCATGAGGTTGTTTGGGAATGAGGGAGCTTCACCGATGAGTCCGCTTTCGTGAGCACCAACGGGGTTGAAGTAACGCAGAAGTACAATGCTCCATTCATTGTCTGCGGCATAAATATCTTTAAGAATATTTTCGATATAAAGCTTTGTTGTGCCGTAGGGGTTTGTTGTTGTTCCTGTTTTCATTGTTTCAATGAATGGCACCTGATTTTCTTCGCCGTAAACTGTTGCTGAGGATGAGAATACCATCTTCTTGCAACCGTTGTTTCTCATAACTTCAACAAGAGCGATTGTGCCGCCGATGTTGTTGTCATAATATTCAAGGGGTTTCTGACATGATTCGCCGACAGCCTTGAGACCTGCAAAATGAATAACAGCTTCAATATCGTGTGTTTTGAAAATCTTGTCAAGACCTTCCTTATCACGGATATCGCATTCATAATAGCTGAATTCCTTGCCTGAAATCTTCTTTACTCTTTCGAGTGATTCGTTACAGCTGTTTGAATAGTTGTCAATTACAACGATATCGTAACCTGCGCTGAGAAGCTCGATACATGTGTGTGAGCCGATGTAACCGGCACCGCCTGTAATAAGTATTGACATAATTTATCACCTTTCTTTTTAAGAATAATAATCTTATTTCAAAACGGCAGATTATAAATACTGACCGTTATAAATAATTGCAAAACAAGGGGATTTGACTTCATAATCCATAATTTCATTTCTGAATTTTATTCCTGCGGCTTCAGAATAAGTTCTGTTACCGATCTGCATTGCAGAGACATAACCGATGTTTTCGTTGACAGCATCGTCATGCCTTAAAATTTTTATCCAGTCGGCAGGATTTGATGAAAGTTCAATTGACGGGTCATATGACCTGATATAATTTTTAATAGCCTGCGGAGTGTAAGCCTTTGCTGAGATATAGCCGTTTGTGTAGCAATCGTAATACGAAGCCGAGTTATAAAGATAACTCATATCTTTTGATGTGCTTCCGAGAATATCGCTGTAATTTGCGGCTACACCTGCCGAGCATGCCGAATAGAAAGCATAGGGGACAGTATTGTTGTAAATCATATATTGTCCTGCTATTTCTTTTGCAACGGCTTTTACATCTTCACGGCATGATGAATATGAGCTTACATATGAGCATCCGCTTACGGCATAATTGTCATATTTCATGTTCGTATAAGCCGCTACAGCCTGTGCCCTGAGGGCGTTTGCATCAACGGGGTCGTTGTGGTTTGTGATACCTGCAATTTCTTTTTCAACGATTCTTGCAAGCATTTCAACTGTGTTAACATTCTGACCGGCACATCGGACTGTGGGTGGCGGTGTTTCTTTCATGATTGCAACATTTCTGTAGTAATGCTGAATGATCTGAATGTAGGAATAGCCTGCTCTTGCAAGTCCTACCGCACCCCATTGGCTCATGCCGATTCCGTGACCCCAGCCGAATGCGATTATGATGAAAGTGTCTCTCATCGCCATAACCTGAGTGAGGTCGGGATAGATATACATTTTTTCATTGCTGATTACATTATATGCTCCGGCTGAGTTGTCAATAACGGGTACAGCATTGCCGTGAACATCGGAAGAAATGAAGTTGTTACCAATAAGAGGGGATACAACGGGTTCAGCTTCCTGAATATAAACAAGAGGTGTTGTAAGATTCTGTCTTACAACATAACCGTCATGAGCAGTTATTCTGCCGTCGTTATCAACATCGGCTTTTTTCCTTATTGAAGAGGGAATATCAACTGTTGAAGCTGATGAAAGTGCCAGGATATAAGAAACATCGTTTTCCGATACTTTTCCGTCAGAGTCAATGTCGTATTGCAGTTTTTCTGTCTGCGGAAGATAATCCGTAAATGTAACAGAAGAGAAAATGACTGCAAGTACGGGAATTGTAATCAGGATGCGTATAAAAATATAAAGAAATTTTTTCATAATTTAAGAGAAGAACGGCAGGTCAGCGAATGATACCGCAACATAGCTCAGAAAAGATGCAGTTGCAAGCAGAATTATATAAAGTAAAATACGGCTGCCGTGAATAAATGATTTCGGAGCAATATAATTTTCTTTTTCTTCTGTTATAACGGGTGTATTTTCAAGCTCATTTGCGAGCATAAGGAAAAACTCTGTTACAACAGTATTCATGAAATCATCATGGTCTTCATCGGGAATTGATGACAGCGTTCTGATTGTGGCGGTTTTTTTGTTTGAAATGATTATCGTTGCGGTAAAACAGCCGTAATCGTCTTTCGGACCTTCGGTAACTGCGGCGCCGAACTGACATTCATAATATTCCGCGGCTTTTATTGCGGCAAGACCTTTATCTGACTGTTCAGCGTCTTCTTTTTCATAAGGTGCATATGATATGGTGTCGCCCCAGCAGTCTATTTTTTTACCTGCATGTGCTATGTACCTGCAGACAGGTGTGTTTGCAAGAGCTACCTGTGCGTTTGTTTCGTATAACTTATTTTCAAGAATTGCGGCGGCATATGCTGTTTCATATTCGCTGAATGAAGGCAGAGTTTCGCCGAAAAATCTTGAAATATAAGGGAATACGAACTTTTTCATTGTGATGAACGTTCTGTCCTGAGAAAACGGGAGGAAAAAGATGCATTGACTTTTTGATCTTACTGCAAAACCGGGGAAAAGACCGTCCGAAAGCGGAAAAGGTGTTGCATTGCCGGGGATGAGTGCATGAGTCATATAACGTTCGGGATTTTCAAACTGTGTGAGTTTGTCGATGACTGCATCCGAATGAATCATTTCAAATCTGAAAGCTTTGCAGATTGTTTTTTTTGCCTCATGATAGAGATTGTCATCGGCAAAAATTGCAATGATACTGTTTGTTTTCAGCGATGCGGCAATATCTTTCATGCCGTCTGAGACAGAGGAATATATGCTTGTCCTGTTATCATCGTCATATCCCGTAACAGCAGAGAATGCATCAGAAAGAACGGTTTGTGTATATTCAAACGATTCAATTGTTGCATCAGCAAATATGATTGATTTTATAGTCATATTTTATCATCTCCTGTCAGTTTTTCATGCTTTATTGAGGTACCCACCTGAAAGCATTCTTATATGGATTTGCAATATTGTGTTCGTCATACCATATCTGAGGATATCTCGGATTTGGATTTTCTTTTACGAGTGAGAAATCAACGGCTGTACTTTCACCGGGTCTTACAAGTCTGCCCACAACAGTAAGTCTGCCCATCTGGTTTTCTTTGATTTCATACGAACAGGTTGAAAGAGTAATCAGTTTGTCTTCGGGTGTTATGCCTACACCTGTATCATAGAGTTTTCTTTCGTCAATTGCTTCAATGAAAGATTTGTAGTTTTCTTCCCCGGTGAATTTTGTAACGGTGAAATCAAAAAGGTAACCGTTATCACCTGAATGATAGCCGTTTGTGATAAATACGGCATAGACTTTGAAATAGTAGTCTTTATAAAGTGTGCTGTACTGGATTATCGGGGATTCTTTGAATCCGTCAATTTTATAATATTTTTCAAGCTGTGCAAATGACAGACCGTCTGTCATGTTGTGACCGTATATGATATTGTTTGTGTCAAGCTCTGCAGATGTGTTGAAGGCGTCAAGGTATGCATTACCGTATTTATTATCCTGCTTATAGAAGTCTCTTTTAAGGTAGAAGTCATTCGCTTCCGGTGCTTTGTTTCTGTCTTCGATATGCTGAACAACAGGAGTGTCAATGTTTGTATTGCCGATTTTGAGCCAGCCGACAAGGTCCTGATTCTTTGCATAGAGTTCCGCATACTTGATATTCATTCCTTCAGGGAATGTGATATCAGGGTATTTTTGTTTGATTGCCTCCCAACGGGCTTCAAGGTTGTCAGACGGAGCCTCGGTCTGCATTTCAACCATTTCGTTTTTCTTATCAATGTGTTCTTTGTGCTGAATATAGTTATCAACAAAATATCCGAAACAGAAAATAACAAGAATTGCTGAAATATTCATTATGATTTTTCTGATGACTTCTTTTGCGGGGTCACCTTTCCAAGGGATGAATGTTTTGAAGAATTTTGCAGCTTTTTCACCTGCTGTGGGTTCATAATGCTGATATCTCGGTGCTCTGTTTTTTGATTCGGGGTTTGATGCAACAAGTCTCGGACCTGTCCTGGGGATATTTTTTTCAGGCTGAGAATTGATTGCAGGAGTGGGGTTGAGTTTCTTTTCGTTATATTCTCTTGTGAATTTGTCTCCGTCATCACGGCTCATCGCTGTGTCACTGCTTGCAACATGTCTTACATATGGCTGACTGCCGAAACCGACTGCACCTTTTTCTGATTTCTGTGCAATTCTGTTTCTTCTTCTTTTTTCAGCAATGGATTCCGTTTCGGGTTCTGAGTAGATAACTCTTCTGCCTTCAGGTCCTACTGGTTTGTCAGTATTATAGACAAGTCTTATTGATTGTGCCGATGACTCATCATAATAAATTCTGGGAACACCTGCAGGTCTTGAGTTCTTTATTTCCTGCTGACTGTTTCTTTGTCCTTCAGCACCCATGTATGCAGAGGATTTTTCTGCAGAAGATGGTTTATATGCACTGCCGTTGAACTGAAAACCGTATTTCTGAGACAGGGATTCAAGGTCTGATATCACATCATTCTGATTATCGGGGGTGTTTGTTTTATCATTGTGCATGTTTTCATCTTCTTTCGTTTGTATGAATTATTCGGCTTCAGGAACCCATTTTGATGAGTTGACCCAGGGGTTTGAACCGCCGAATACGTTGTAATAAAGCTGAGGATAGCGAACATTATCGTTTTCTTTAACAAGGCTTGTATCAATTTCTTCGCTTTCACCGTCTCTTACCATTCTGCCGATAACTGCAAATCTTGCATCCTGAAGGGCACCGCCGACATCAAAGAAATAAGTGCAGGTTGAAAGGGTGATAAGTTTATCTGTGGGCTGTACGTCAACGCCCGTGTGAACATGGCTTCTCTGAAGAATTTCATCGTGGAACTTCATAAGGCTCTTTTCACCGAAATCAGCCGCGATATAATAGAACAGATAGTCATTGTCGCCTTTGCTTGAACCGTTTGTATGGAAAGCACCGATTACTTTGAATTTGTAATCTTTATAAAGTGTGCTGAATTCAATAATCGGATACTGTTTTACGAATTCAATATCGGCAAATTTATGAAGATCATCAAACAGAAGTCCTTCACCGAAATTGTGTGCATGAACTACGGTGTTTCTTGAAAGGTTTACGGGGTCACATTCCATATCAAGGAACGGAACGCCGTATTTTGTGTATGTTCCGTAGTTGCTTCGTTTGAGATAATACAGGTAAGTGTCATCGTTATAATAAACAGGGAAGTCAATACATGTTCCGTCAATTTTAATCCAGCCGGCAAACTCCTGATTCTGTGCGTAAAGGTCTTTGAACTCTTCTTTCATGCCTTCGGGGAAAGTCACGTTATATACTTTCTGATAGTTGAAGGGTGATTCAAGCGACGCACTGACTGTATTTGTCGGAATTGTTGTTATCGTTCCGGGTGTTTCTTCTTCCGCAGGCTTAAACATCTTAAAAAGAAGGAAGCCGGTTGAAGCAAGGAAGATTACAACAGTAAGTATAATCAGAACAATAAAAATAGTATTGAATTTTTTGTCTTCTTCCGCTTTTTTCAGATTTTTCTTCGGATCAACAACAGGTATTGTTGCGGGAGCAACTGGTGTTTTTACGGGAGAAGCAGGTCTTTTCTGCTCATTGAGATTTTTTGCAATCACAAATTCGAGAGTCTGCTGTTCAGTCATTGTTTTCTGCTCATTGTAAACAGATCTGAAGAGATCGACACTATCGGATTCAGTTTTCTGAACGGGAGTAACAGGTTGTACCGATGCGGGTCTTGCTGTATCTGTTTTTGCAACAGGCTGAACCTTTCCGGGAATGTTGTTATTGTTGATATTGTTTTCGTTCATATCTTACACCGCCTTATTTTCAAGAACTTCACAAACGAGTCTGAGTGCTTCGTTTGCGGCTGAATTTCTGTTGTTTTCTCTGATATTTACGCTGAATGAATTGTTGAGTTTTTTTATGAATGTTGCTTTATTTGTTGCAACGGCAATATATATAAGACCTACCGGCTTGTTTGTGTCGTCAGATGAAGGTCCCGCAATACCGCTTACAGCTACTGCAATATCGGCGCCCGAAACTTTAAGGGCTCCCGAAACCATTTCGCGGACGGTTTCTTCACTTACTGCTCCGTGTTCTTTTAGTGTTTCTTCCGATACACCCAATAAAGAACTTTTTATGCCGTTTGAATAGGAAACTATTCCGCAGTCAAAAACAGAGGATGCTCCGCTGATATCAGTAATCATCTGTGCAATCATGCCGCCGGTGCATGATTCTGCCGTGGCAATTTTCATTTTTCGTTCCGTGAGGATTCGGACAGCTTCATAAGCATAATTGTTCATAATGCCATAACACATCCATGATAATTTTTATTCACTATAGTATAACATAAATAATAATAAAAGTACAAGTATTAAATAAAAATAAATAATAAAAAATACAGGAAACTTTTCAAAATGTTTCCTGCTATTTATGTGCATTATTACAAAACAAGAAAACGGCTTTCGCCGTACGCCTGCGGCGACCGTTTTCGGTTAGTCCATCACCGTGCCCGTAGGGCAAATCGGTGGGACATATAATATTTTTTGCTTTATGGAAACGAAGTTTCCTATAAAGTAAAAAACGAGTGCTCATATGAACACTCGTTTAATAATCAGAATTTACGTGAATTAAGCTTCACGTTTCTTTGTTGCAACAACAGCAATACCTGCAAGCATGATAACAGCTGCTGAAACAATTGCTACAGATGAATCACCTGTCTGGGGAAGTGAATCGGGAACTTTTGTTGTTTCATTGCATGTGCAGTTTTCACCGCAAGTGCAGTTTGCTCCGCATTTGCAGTTTGTACCGCAGTTGCAATCGCCGTTGGGTTTTGTTTCGTCTGTGCAGATGTTGCATTTACAGTCAGTACCGCATGTGCAGTTTGTACCGCATGTGCAGTTAGTACCGCAGTTACAGTCGCCGTTAGGCTTTGTTTCATCAGTACAGGGACCGCAATCACAAAGTTCGCAATCGCAAAGACCGTTGCATGAGCCGTTACATTTTATGTTAAGGATATCGTCTGCTACGCCTGTGAAAGCATCAACAAGCTTGTCGGGGTCAAATACTTCAAGATAAAGAGCATTCTGGATGTCCTTCATGAGTGTCTGACCGAATCTGAGTTGGCTGCCGCCGAGGTTGTGGAAGAAACCGATTGAATAGATGAGATATTCTTCCCACATGCCTGCTGCTGTTGAATAAACAGCATTGCCGTGCTTGTAATACATTGTGCTGTCTTTTGAAGTGTATTTGCCGCTTTCAAGAACCGCACCTTCGTTGGGAAGACCGTCAGCCATAACAACAACGTGCTTTGAAGCATCAGCGTCACCGTAGTTTTCATTGATATCCTTTACAGCCATGAGAGCATCATACATTGCTGTGCTGCCCTTTGCTGTGAAGCTGTCAATTGAATTTGCAAGATATGCATAGTTTGATGTGAAGGGGAATGTTTCAACAGTTGTGCCGTAAGTAACGATAGCAATTCTGTTGTTTCCTGTTTTGTCATCAAGCATTTTTGCACAGAACTGTTTTGCAGCTTCTTTGAGCTTGATGATAGGTTCACCGCTCATACTGCCTGAAACGTCAAGTACAAGATAGATATCTCTGTCGCCCTGGAATTTTGTGATTGTGTCGCCTGCAGAACCTGCGCTGTTAAGACAGCAATTGCATTTTACAACAGTTGTTTCAGCTGATGCAAGACATGCCATAGCTGTGAATGCAAACATTACTGCAAGAATGACGGAAACCACTTTTGTGAATTTTTTCATAAAAATACCTCCGTTTATTTTATGATTGTATTAATTTACAGAATAATTATAGCACAATTTGTTTTCATGTCAATAAAATTATCATATTTTTAAAAAATCGTTAATAAATCAACGGATGTATAAAAGTTTATATTACTAATGACATGCTTTTTTGTGTTGTTTGAAGAATTACGGAAGAAAATAAAATTTAGTGTTGAAGTTTTTCGCAAAAAGAGATATAATATACTGAAAACATTTAAGATACGGAATGATGAAAATGAAAAAAATTAAAATAACCGTTGCAGGTGTTCCTTACATGATTGCAACTGATAATGCGGAAGAATATGCCTATTTACTTGCAGAAGAGATAAATGCCGAAATCGATGATATTATGGGGTCTTCTGTGGGAATTTCTCCTTCTCAGGCGACTGTTCTTGCTCTTCTCAACTATGCTGATACAGCAAAAAAAGCTAAAGAAGAATGCGAAACAATGAAGTTCCAGCTCAAGGAATATCTTGCTGATGCTGCTCAGGCAAAGAGTGAACGTGATATGCTCAAGCGTGAACTTGCAAAAATCAAAAAGAACGGTCAGGGTGACTTCTGATGGAAATTCTTAAAATAAAAAAAGTGCGTGACAATGCTGTTGTTCCGAAAAGAGCAACCGCGGGAAGTGCCGGTATGGATCTTTATGCCTGTATTGATGAATCTGTCACGGTTATGCCTCATGAATGTGTAAAAATCCCCACAGGCATTGCAATTGCTCTGCCTTCGGCTCTTTACGGTGCATTTATCTTTGCAAGAAGCGGACTTTCAATAAATCACGGTCTTGCTCCCGCTAACTGCGTCGGTGTTGTTGACAGCGATTACAGAGGAGAAGTTATTGTAGGTCTTGTCAATCAGTTCAATGAACCTTATACCGTTGAGCCTGGTGAAAGAGTTGCACAGATGGTCATTATGCCTGTAAGCCTTATGGATACTCAGGAATGTGACAGTCTTGATGAAACTCAGCGCGGTGTCGGCGGTTTCGGTTCCACGGGAAAGAAGTAAGATTATGTATAAAATAAATCCGGCTTCATATTCGTCGGTTTTTGTATTACCGACACAAATTGCGGACAAGCATCTTCGTATGGCGGGCAAGGCTCAGCTGAAGGTGCTTTTGTGGCTTTACAGAAATCCGTCCGTAACACCCGATATTGATGTCATTTCAAAAGATACGGGTATTCCGAAAGATGAAATTGACGATGCAATGCTTTACTGGATAGATGCAGGGCTTGTTATAAAAGACGGTGAAGTTCCCGTTCCCGTTGAAAGAGAGCCTTACTCTGCAACCGAGAATGCAAGACTTCAGGCTGTTTATTCCGTTCCTGTAAAGGAAAAAGAAGAAATTATTGAAATTGTTCCTTCTGCAGAGAAAAAGGAAAAGCCCGTTCTTGTAAAACCGTCAATCAAAGATATATCAATGCGTATAAGTGAATCGGAATCGGTGCGTTCAATGTTTGCAGAGGCTCAGGAAGTTTTCGGCAGAACGCTCGGATATGATGCACAGTCATCACTTCTCATTCTTCACGACCATTATTCATTACCGCCTGAAGTCATTATTATGATATGCAGTTATGCAAAAACAATCGGTAAACAGGGTTCACTTGCTTACATAATGAAACTCGGTGCATCGTGGGCGGAATGCGGAATAACCGATTTTGAATCTGCAAGCAATAAGATTGCAAGAATGGAAAATGCCCAGAAAGTGTGGGATGATTTCAGACGTCTTACAGGAGTTGAAAATCCGAAACCGACACAGAAACAGTCGGATTATCTTGAACTCTGGATAAATGATTATTCCTTTGATACAGATATTATATATTATTCATATGAACGAACCGTTGAAATGAAAGGAAAGCTCAACTGGGGCTATATGAACGGAATTCTGCGTTCATGGCACGAAAGCGGATTCAGAACTCTTGCTGATATTGAAAAATCAGAAAAAGAATTTGCAGAAGGCATAAAAGCATCCGTTCCCGAAAAGAAAACAGTTGTAAAAAATACTTCTCAGAAATATGACAAACCGCCTTCATATGATGTTGAACAGGCGGTCAGAAGAAGTAAAATGGTTGACCCGAAAAAAACAAAAAAAGGACAGTGATAAGATTTGGCATACAATGAGAAAACACTCAGAAGTGCGGCTGAAAAACTTGCTCAGAGAAGAATTGCGGCTGAATCCGAAGCTGCAAAACGCCATGCAAAGGTAATTATTCAGTGCCCTGAAATTGCAGAACTTGAAGAAAAAATGAGAAAGTCTGCTTACGGACTTGTGAAAGTTATCGGCATGGGCGACAAGGCTGTTGAATATATTGAAACTCTCCGTAATGAGAATCTTGAGGCTCAGGCAAAGATTAAATCACTTCTTGCAGAAATGGAATATCCTGCTGATTATCTCGAGCCTCCTTATATATGTAAAAATTGCTCTGATACGGGACTTTTTAACGGTAAACTGTGCAGATGTCATATTGACCTTATTAAACAGCTTTCATATGAACAGCTCTGCTGTACTTCACCTCTTAAAGTGTCATCTTTTGAAGATTTCTGTCTTGATTTTTATGAGTATGACAGAGATGTCTATGACCTGATGTCATGTAATTTTGAATTCTGTAAAAATTATGCCGAAAGTTTTGACCTTGATTCCTACAGCATATTTATGACAGGTGAAACGGGCCTCGGAAAAACACATCTTTCACTTGCAATTGCAGGTGAAGTGCTGAAAAAAGGGTTCGGTGTGGTTTACGGCTCTGTTCAGAATCTGTTTTCGGAAATTGAAAGAGAACATTTCGGAAAATCAAATGAATCAGACGGTACAACGGAAAATATGCTCCTTGACTGTGACCTTCTTATTCTTGATGACCTCGGAGCCGAATTTACAAACAATTTCACAATAGCAACACTTAATAATATTGTCAATACAAGACTTCTTTCATCGAAACCTACAATCATCAGCAGTAATCTGAGTGTTCAGCAGCTTGATGCAAGATATACAAGACGAATTGCATCAAGAATAATTGGTGAATATCAGATTCTAAGCTTTGAGGGAAAAGATATAAGACAGAAGAAAAATGAAAATTAAACAATAATTTGTCGCTCAGCGACAAATTATTGTTTCAATTCTCAATTTGAAATGCTCAATGCGCAATTTTGGAAAAGGCTCCGCCTTTTGAACCATTATAATGGGGTAAGGGGCAACGCCCCTTCATCAATTGCGAATT